>VAZT01000416.1 GCA_005884825.1 Alphaproteobacteria bacterium | reverse complement strand
TCGAGCCTCACGTCGAGATTGCTTCGTCGCTGCGCTCCTCGCAGTGACAGATAGTTTCGTCGGATCCTTTTGGGTGTCATTGCGAGCGAAGCGAAGCAATCTCGATCGTCGCGGCCCCGGTACGAAATGTCAGGTTCGAACCACTAGCTCTTGAGGTGCATTGAAGATGACGGATCGAATTGTCGCGGAAGACAAGCTGCTATTGCCCGGCCGGCGGCAGCTCCTGCTCGCCTCGTTGTTTGCCGCGCTGCCGCTCGGATTGTCCGCCCGGCGAGCGGAAGCGATCAACCCTGCCGAAACACAGGTGACTCTGCCCGACCAGATCAAGTGGACCACGTGGACTGCCGGACCACCGCATAGCGCCGAAATGGCGACGCTGTTTGGCGGGCTGGACAAGCCAGGGGAGTACGTCGCGTTGATGAAATGGTCGCCTGGATATATGAGCGCGCCGCACAGTTACGCCACCGACCGGTTGTGCCTGGTGCTGTCCGGCACATGGTGGGTGAACAGCGGCACCGACTTCGACCCGAACGCCACCGTTCCGGTACCGGCCGGCGGCTTTGTCAGGCGCGTCGCGCACACGCCGCATTATGACGGCGTCAGGAAAAGTGCGACGGAGCCAGTGATAATCGGCATTTTTGGCCTCGCTCCGGTCGACCTGAAACTGGTCGATCCGAGCAAGCCGGCCTGGCGCTACGCGTAGGCGGCGAGCACCGCGTCCACGCTCGGCTCCGGCCAACCACTGACCAATACCGAGGAAGATACGAATGCGCATTGGGCTCTTCCGCTCGATCCCGCCGACATTGTCGTCAATCTTCACCACGCCTACCGCCGGCCCGAGTTCCGCGACAGGTACTATGCTTCATTTCACACCGGCCCCTCTGCGGCTGCCGACATCGAAGGGGTGCTGATCCACGGCGCCCAGGGCGTGCGCTCGCTCTCCGTGCTGCCAATCGCGCGGGCGCCCGGCAACCAAACCGCGCCGAAATGCTGCTGATGGAACCCCATTTCCCGCGGGGCTCCGCCACTCATATGATAAGACGGCGACGGCTCATGTTTTTTTGAGAGAGCAGCGCGATGACCGAAGTTCGCAGAGAGACTGACAGTATGGGCGTGGTGGAGGTGCCGGCTGAGAAGCTTTGGGGGGCGCAGACGCAGCGCTCGCTCGAGCATTTCAGCATTGGGCAGGACCTGATCCCGCGCGAGATGATCACCGCCTACGCAATCTTGAAAAAAGCGGCGGCCAACGCCAACCGCGCAGGCGGGCGGCTCGACGATTTGGTTCACCGGCTGATCGTGCAGGTGTGTGACGAGATCCTGGCCGGGCAGCACCACGACATGTTTCCGCTGCATGTGTGGATGACCGGCAGCGGCACGCAGTTCAACATGAACGTCAACGAGGTCGTGTCCAACCGCTGCTGCCAACTTGCGGGTACCCCGCTTGGCAGCAAAATGCCGGTCCACCCCAACGACCATGTGAACATGTCGCAATCGTCGAACGACACGTTCCCGTCGGCGATGTACATTGCCGCCGCCGTCAACGCGAAGAGCAGGCTGCTGCCGGCGGTTACCAGCCTGCGCGACGCAATCGCGGCAAAGGCCGAGGAATGGAAGGACATCGTCAAGATCGGCCGCACCCATATGCAGGATGCAACGCCGATCACATTGGGCCAGGAATGGTCCGGCTACGCCGGAATGCTCAGCGACAATATCGAGTGGATAGAGGATGCGCTGAACGGCGTGTACCGGCTGGCGCTCGGCGGCACCGCGGTGGGCACCGGCATCAATGCGGCCCCCGGCTTCTCCGAAGCGGCGGCGGCGGAGATCGCGAAGCTCACCGGTTTGCCGTTCGTCAGTGCGCCGAACAAGTTCACTGTGCAGGGAGCGCACGATGCGCTGGTGCAACTGTCCGGATCATTGCGCACGTTGGCGGTGTCGCTCTACAAGATCGCCAATGACATCCGCCTGATGTCCTGCGGTCCTCGCGCCGGCTTTGCGGAATTGGAGATCCCCGAGAACGAGCCCGGCTCCTCGATCATGCCGGGTAAGGTGAACCCGACCCAGGCCGAGGCGCTGACGATGATCGCCGTGCAGGTGATGGCCAACGACGTCGCGGTCGGCTTTGGCGGCGCTGGCGGCTATCTGGAGATGAATGTTTATAAGCCGCTGATGATCTTCAACATTGCACACTCGATCACGCTTCTCAGCGACGGCTGCACAAATTTCCGCAAGTTCCTGATCGAGGGTACCAAGCCCAATCTGAAGAGGATCAAGGAGTACGTCGACCGCTCCCTGATGCTCGTGACGGCGCTCTCGCCGGTCATTGGCTATGACAAGGCGTCAAAAATCGCGCACTACGCAATGGAGAACGATCTGACGCTAAAGGCTGCCGCGCTAAAATTGGGCTTCGTGACAGAGGAGCAGTTCGATCGCGTCGTCGACCCAGCAAAAATGGTCAAGCCCTACGTCGCCGGAAACAGCTAGTCGTGCGAACCAGACAGATGCTGCCCCACCTTTATCGCCCGCGCCACCACGTGTCAGTTGATTCAGCAAGGCAGCCGACGAAATGACGTATGAGGTACCGCCTCCTAAAAATTCACCCGAGCCCGGGTATTACTACCATTTCAAACATGATCCGGACGGGCCGGTGAACAACTATGCCTACTACATTTATGGCGTCGGCCACCACACTGAAGATGATTGCCGAGCCGAGGATGCGTTCATGCAAGTATACCGGCCGTTATACGAGGAATCATATGCTTACCGGAACGGTGGACTCTTCGATCTACGCCCGCTGCACATGTTTTTTGAACGCGCCGAGTGGAAGGGACAACAGGTGCCGCGGTTCACGAGGATCGTCGACCCGGACGTGATTGCACAGCTAGAGCCAATCAGGGCCCGGATGTATCCGAGCCCCTAGCCCACTCCCAGCAATCGACAAAATGACGGCTTTGGCGCGATCCCCTACGCGTTGACCTGCCGCATGATTTTGGTCCACCGGTCCACGATCGGCAGCACCGTGTCCGCCTTCTCCGGCGGGAACATCGGGACTACGCGGGCAAC
>VAZT01000777.1:1796-2598 GCA_005884825.1 Alphaproteobacteria bacterium | reverse complement strand
GCGGGTCGGATCACCGGCAGCGGCGGGGCGCGGGGCGACTCGGTGACGCTCGCGTTGAACATGGCCAACTTGCCGATCGCGTCGGCGGGGCGCCTCGCCGGCTACCGCAACGTGCGCGGAACCCTCAGCGCAGCCGCGACTCTCGGCGGAACCGTTCGCGCTCCGCAAGGCCGCATGTCGCTGAATGCCCGCGAACTTACCGTCGCCTCGTCGAAACATTCACGGCTGAAGGGTCTGGGGCTCGCGGTCGACGGCAGTTGGAACGGCCGAAACCTCGATGTCAAAGGGCAAGTCACCGGGCTCGAGGGGGATCACGTCACGCTGACGGGCTCGGTCCCGCTGCTGTTGACGCCCGCGCCGCTCGGGATTTCGGTGCCGCCCGATGGCCGGGTCGCGCTGCAGGTCCAGGGCGCCGGACAGATCGAGCACCTGGCCGATCTTCTGCCATTGGGCGAGGACCGGGTCAGCGGTCACTTCGCCGCCGACGCCGCGGTGGGCGGCACGGTCGCATCGCCTGCCGCGAGGGGGAGCCTGAGGCTCTCCGATGGACATTACGAGAATTTCGCAACCGGAGCAGTCTTGAACAAAATGCAAGCCGATCTCGTCGGCGATCGCGACCGCTTCACGTTGACCTCGTTCTCTGCGGCAGACAATGCGAGCGGAAGCTTGAAGGCGCAGGGCAACGTCGTGTTGAGCGGTCCCGCCGGCCCTACCGCGCAACTCTCCGCGACGCTCGCCAACTTTCGGGTCGCCGCACGCGACGAGGCGGTCGCTACGGCGAGCGGAACCGTCGCGATAGCCG
>VAZT01000777.1:0-1616 GCA_005884825.1 Alphaproteobacteria bacterium | reverse complement strand
CGCAGCACCCGCGATCAGCGGATCGCTCGAGCAGATCCACGGCAGCGTCGATCTGCTCGGCAAGACGTTCACGTTGACCCGGGGAGCAATCACCTTTGACGGCAGCGCGAAGCTCGACCCCGTTCTCGATATCGTCGCCGAGGCGAGCACCGCCGACATTACCGCGCAAATTCAGATCAGCGGAGTTGCCTCGGCGCTAAAAGTGACGCTCAGTTCGACGCCGCCCGTGCCGCAGGACGAGATCCTTTCGCGTGTGCTGTTCGACCGCGGCGTCGGTCAGCTCAGCGCCGGCGAAGGAATGCAGCTCGCCGCGGCCGCGGCCACGCTCGCGGGCGGTGGCCCCGGGGTGCTCGATAAACTGCGAGGCAGTCTCGGTTTGGATTGGTTCAAACTCGGCTCGACCCCGAGCGGGCCGACGACCGGCACGCTGAACCCGAGAGGGGCGGCGAGCAGCAGCAGCGGCGCAGGCGGGGGCCAATCCGGCAGCACCGGTATCGGCCTCAACTACAATTACGATTACTGACCGGTAACTCTTCGGTGATCGGCCCTTGCTACGCGGGGCTGAGGGCAGGAAATTAGTCACGATTGTAGATTAGGGGGAGGGACGCCATGCACGGGCCGGAAATCGGATTGGAAGGATTTTCGCCGCGCACGCAATGGAGCCGGCGCGGATTTGTCATGACCTCGCTGATCACCGGTTTTGCGCTGTCGATGCAGCCGGTCTCGGCCGAGACGATCACGACCGACACGAACGGCCTGGATGCGGGCGAGGTCAAGGTTCCGGTTGCCGACGGATCGATCCCGGCCTACCGCGCGATGCCGGCGCAGGGCGGGCCCTTCCCGACCGTGCTCGTCGTGCAGGAGGTCTTCGGCGTGCACGAGCACATCAAGGACATCTGCCGCCGGCTGGCCAAGGCCGGCTATTACGCGATCGCGCCGGAGCTCTACGCCCGCCAGGGCGACCCGTCGAAATACACCGACATCCCGACCCTGATTTCCGAGATTGTCGTGAAGGTCCCGACCGATCAGGTGATGTCCGACCTCGACGCGGCCGTCGCTTACGCCAAGGGATCGGGTAAGGCCGACACCACCAGGCTCGCGGTGACTGGTTTCTGCTGGGGCGGGTGGGCGACGTGGATGTATTCGGCACACAATCCGAATTTGAAGGCCGCGGTCGCCTGGTACGGATCCGACCGCAAGCCGAACGAACTGACACAAAAGAACCCGGTCGACATCGCCGCCGATGTCAAATGCCCGGTGCTCGCTCTCTATGGCGGCGCCGATCAGAGCATCCCTCAAGAGACGATCGAGAAGCGGCAGGCCGCGTGCAAGGCGGCCGGCAAGACCTGTGAATTCAAGGTCTATCCCGACACCCCGCACGGCTTCAACGCCGATTACCGGCCGAGTTATCGCGCCGAGGCAGCCAAGGACGGCTGGACGAAGATGCTCGCCTGGTTCAAGGCTCATGGAGCCGCATAAGCTGAGAGGCCGATGAGAGGAGGGATTCGAGATGCGCGTTTTGCGTCTTTCGATCGCTCTGCTCAGCGGGCTCGTCGTGTCGGATATGGCGTCGGCGCAGCAAGTGCTGAGCAACGTCACCGGCTTCGACCGGGCTG
>VAZT01000415.1 GCA_005884825.1 Alphaproteobacteria bacterium | reverse complement strand
TGCGCTGCACCCAGGTCTCGAATTTGACGATGTGTGCTGCTCCGGCAAAAGCCGTATCGGTGGCGGCCGGGTCGCCGATCTCGGCATCGATGGAGATGTTGGAGCTGGCGTCTCCCCGCGCGACCGGTGCGCCCGGTTGGACTGCCGTCACAGAATGCGTCACCGCCGGCAGGGGTTCATAATCCACCGCGACCAGTTCGGCGCCGTCTTTGGCTGCGGCGAGGCTCGTCGCCACGACCATCGCCACGATCTCTCCGCAATGACGTGTCTCTTGCGTCGTCATTGGGAAATGCGGCGGGATGAACGGCGGCGAGCCGTCCGTGTTTTCGAGCGTGATGTCGGCCGGGTGCCGTGTCCCGACCGAATGCGGGATTGCCTGCAGCCCGTCTTCGAGCATGTCCCGTCCGGTCAGCACCGCAAGAACCGCGGGCGCCGTCTCCGCCGCCCGCGTATCGATCGAACGAATGCGGGCGTGCGAATGGGGTGACCGCACCATCACAGCATAAGCTTGGCCGGGAAAGCTGAAATCGTCGCTGTAGCACCCCTTTCCGGTCAGCAGCCGAAAATCCTCCCGCCGCCGCACCGGCTGCCCGATTCCGGTCTTCGTAGAGTTTATCAAGGTCAGTACCCTTCGCTTCGCCTCTTGCGTGCTACCAGCCGATAACAGCCGGTTGCACTTCAGACGGTGATGGCAGCTCTGAGATCAGTGTGGGAGAAATCGTTGCCCTTAAATAGCAGAGGTTCATTGCGGAGCTTAGCTAGCGCATAACTGAAGCAGTCACCGAAATTAAGTTCAGCAGCATGACCGCTTCCCTTACCATATTGCCGATACGCAGTGGCTGCGACGATAGCTTGGTCATGAGTGAATGGTAGGATCTCGATCGCAAGGTTAGCCAGAAGGCGATCGAACTTTTCCTGAGCCTGCACACCCCACCGAGCCGATATGACAATTGCTGCCTCGAGATAGGTCGGCGCGCTAACAACTCGGCTCGAAGCTGCGGCTATAGCCACTACAAACTGGGCAGTCTCCGCCTCACCTCCGAGCAGCGCGATCAGCGCCGAGCTATCGATGACCATCAGTCAAAATGACCTCTCTCATTATAACCGATGATTGCATCGGAGCTTCGTTCATCCAGGACCGGCAGTTGTGCAATTTCTTGCTGGATCGCGTGCACCCGAGCGAGGAGCGTATGGACGTCCGGCGGATCCACCCCCTTACCGGTATCGACAAGCGCGATCTCGGCCTCGTGCTCGCCCGGCGGGAGACCACTTGCTCGGCCGGTAAGTGTGCCGTCGGGTGCGACACGGATGCGGGTCCTGACCATAGTCATGATAATCCTCGAGAAAGTCGCTTTTTCACCCATGCATCCCGCACCTGGCGACCCTCTTCAAAACTTTAGCAGGCGACCTACTGCCAGACAAACGGCCCCGAAATTAGCTTTGCGGGTCTGCCATTGCGCGCAAAGCGGGCGGGATCAGATCGACCTGTTCCAGCGGTACCCGCGCTTGAGCCGGCGCGAGCCTCATATAGGCAGAAAGCTCTTCCTGCGGGAGACGGCCGACGATGCGACCGATATCCGCAAAGCGGGCTCCCTGCTGCAGCAGGAAGGCCACATAAGTGTGACGCAGGATGGCCGGGGTCACCTCATGGGCATCGGCAAGCCCGGCATCATAGGCGGCGCACATTACGAAATCGGCGGCTTCATCGGCGCTCGATGCGGGGGTCGGCGTGGGCTGCTGGGCGGCTTGCCGAGCGTTGATCAGGCCGCGCAACGGTTCTCTCAGTTGAAGGATGCGCCCCGATCTGCCGGGTGCCTTTAGCGTGCCTGCGTCGAGGTCGAGATCATCCCAACGCAGGCCTATGATCTCCTCGACCGTCAAACCCGCGAAAAGCGCCACCATCAGCAGCCGCCCGTCATCGTTTGCGGCCTGCAACAGGGCCGCGACCTCCGCGTCCGCCAACTGGCGCAGCGGTGCATCCGGCGCCGGCAGCCGCATGGGCTCCGCAGTGAGCAGGGGACGCTGCGCGGTCAATGCATCGCGAGTCAGCGGTTGGGGCCAAAAAGGATGGAAAAAAGGCTGTTCGGGCACCGGGTCGCGACGCGCAAAAAATTCAATGAATTGCACGGCGAAAATACCGAGGACCAGCGATGCCGCGGCGCCGATCCCGGCGAGGAGATAGGGAGGGTAGAGCGCCTCCTGAGGTACCGTGGCAGCCTCCAGCACCTCCACTCGGGGAGCATTTTCGGCCTCGCCCGCTTCGAGCTGCGCCAGACGCTCGATTGCGCCGCGGTGCAGCTGTTCGAGATGGGCCAGATCCTCTTGCATCGCCTTGTACTCGTTGAGCCGCGCTGCGAATGCCTGCGCGGCCTGTTTGTTGCCGTTCAGCTGCTGCTGGAGCCGCTCGGCTGCCTCGCGCGCGCTGGTCAATTTCTGCTGCGCCTCGGCGAGGGCTGTGCGTTGGCCGGCCGCGCGTTCGGATCCCATTTGCTGTTCGAGGTTCGCCAGGCGGCCGCGCAGCGCCTTGGCCGCCGGATCCAAATCCAAATACTGCGGCGTGAAGCGAAGCTCGAGCTCGTGCAATTGCTCGCGCAACTGCGAGCCGCGTTTTTCGATATCCGCGAGCGTCGGATTGTTCTTGGGGCCGCCGAGCACCTCGCCGGCCGCAATGGCGTTGCGCACCGCGCGGAGGTGGCCTTCGGCGGCCGCCACGTCGGCGTTTGCGTCATTGAGCGACTCACCGAGACCCTTCACGGTTGAGAGCAGCTGGTTCTCGTCCCGCTCCGCGGACACGATATCGTAACGCGCCCGGAACGCCTCGACTTCCTGCCGCTTTGCCGCCACTTGCTGGTCGAGTAGCCGAATCTCGTCGCGCAGCTGCGTATTGCCGCTCCCCACGGATGTTTTATAGGCGGACGCCAAGTGTTCCCGGTAGACGTCGGTCAGCGTATTGACCAGGCGGGGGAGGAGTTCTCGATCAGTGCCTTGCGCCTGAACTCGCACCACTTGGGTGCCTTCGACCCTTTCGGTGCTCAACATCCGCCCCAGGCCTTGCACCGGGTCGGGCCCGAGATCTTTGGAGACCTCGTCGGAATTGCCGAGGCGCGCCACCATCTTTTCCAGCACAGGCCGGCTGGTGAGCACTTAAACCTCTGTGAGGAACGACTTTCGGCCGTTCTCGGCGAGTGCGTTCGCCGGACTCGCGATCTCCAAGCGCGCGGCCGCACGATATTCCGCCGGCCTGAAAATGGCGTATGCCGCGCTGAGTGCGCAGCCCATCAAGAATACAGTGGAGAAGACGGCAATCCGTCGGCGGTTGGAATTATTTGCCCGAAATTCCGGTGGCGCCGGCGAAGCGTCCCCAAGCGCATATTGGTGTCTGGCAGACCAGCCTACGAGTTTTCCCATGTCTACCTGATGCTTGCCGGTTTTCGTCGCGCATCACGCACCCCCTGGGCGAGGGCGCGGATGTCGGCGAGGACGGCGTCGACGAGGCCGGGTTGGGCGGTGTTGTCGGGGTTGAGGTTGAGGGCGAGGCGCTGGACAAGGGCGGTGCCGATGGCGACGGCGTCGGCGGCGCGCGCCACTTCCGCGGCTTGCTGCGGGGTGCGGATGCCGAAGCCGACGGCGATCGGCAACTGGGTGAAACGGCGCAGCCGGGTGACTGCGACGGCGACACTGGCGGCGTCGGCCGAGCGGGTGCCGGTAATGCCGGCGACCGCGACGTAATAGATGAAGCCGCTGGCGTGGTCGACAATCAGCGGCAGGCGGCCGTCGTCGCTGGTCGGGGTGGCGAGGCGGATGAAATCGAGGCCGGCCGACCGCGCCGGCGTGGTCAACTCGGTGTCTTCCTCGGGCGGCAGATCGACGACGATGACCCCGTCGACCCCGGCGGCGGCGGCGGCCTGCGCGAAGCTCTCCGGTCCGTAGCGGTAGATCGGGTTATAGTATCCCATAAGTACGATCGGGGTCGCCTCGTCGGCGCGGCGTAGCTCGCGGACGAGCGCCAGAGTGCGGCGCAAGGTCATGCCCGCTTTCAACGCCCGCTGCCCCGCCTCCTGGATCACCGCGCCGTCGGCCATCGGATCGGAGAACGGCATGCCGATCTCGATCAGATCGGCGCCCGCTGCGGCGAGGCGGGCGAGTAGCCTGGCGGAGGTGTCGGGATCGGGGTCCCCCGCGGTCAGATAGGTAACCAGCCCGGCGCGACCCTCCTCCCGCAGCGCCGCGAAGCGGCGCTCGATGCGGCTCACGATTGCACCCCGCTGATGCTCTCCCTCTCCGCCCTGGGGGGCGGAGAGGGTCGGGGTGAGGTGGGG
>VAZT01000414.1 GCA_005884825.1 Alphaproteobacteria bacterium | reverse complement strand
GCCAGCGCTCGGCGGCGCGAAGGAGCGCGGCATACATCAGCTTTAAGACGGCGCGCTCGCCGAAAGCGTGCGGGATGACCTTGGTGCGCCGCCGTTCCTCGCCGAACAGCCGCTCGAGCAGATTGGTGGTGCGGATCGCCCGGCGATGGCCGAGCGGGAAGCGCAGATGCGCGATGCAGGACCTCGTTGGTTTCGCCTATCAGGCGAGGGTGCACCCCAACCCTTTTTCCAGCAAACTTAGGACTTCACCTCAACTGGTTCGGGTTATCAGATTTTGCGCTGAATCAATTCCCGCGGCTGTACGTGTCGCCTCTCCCGATGAATTTGGGTACTACGGGATACGAACTAGGGTACTATGCGGCGTGAAAGGAGGCCCCGAGAGCCGCAGCAAACCTAGGATCGTGAATTGCGTCCGTGGGCTGAAGGCCCACGGGAAGACAAGGACGGGCGCGTTGCACTGAATCATCTGTATCCATCTATCACTTAGTGTGCCCGCCCTCGGATGGGTGGAGCGCTGTTGCAATCGAGTGTGATCCATGTTGTTTTCCGAAATTGCTGTCTCACCGGTGAGACAATGTCCGCTAGGTTCGGCGTTTGCTGGTGCGGTCCGGTCGCGGCCGCCGTTTTCGTTCTCAGTTTTCTCTTGGGGCGTGTATCGCCGAGTGCACAGGAAGGGCATTTTTTCCGCATCGGAGCGGCAGCAACCTCGGGTACCTTCTTCGAAATCGGCGCGGTGATCGCCAGCGCCATCTCGAAGCCGGCAGGCTCGCCGCCTTGCGAGCGCGGCGGCAATTGCGGAGTTCCCGGTCTGGTTGCGGTAACGCAGGCGACACAGGGTTCGGTCGAGAACCTCCGCATGGTTGCCGCCGGGCAGATCGAATCCGGCATAGCCCAATCGGACATCGTCAGCTGGGCCTATGCGGGAACCGGCATCTTTGCCGCCGAGGAGCCGCTGAAGAACTTGCGCGCGATCGCAAGCCTGTTCCCTGAAAGCCTTCAACTGGTGGTCCGCGACGACAGCGCGATCCATACCCTCCGCGATCTTCGGGGTAAGCACATCTCGCTGGGCCAGCCCGCGTCGGGGACGGTTGCCGATGCCCGCGTCGTGCTCGCCGCCGCCGGACTAACCGAGAAGGACATAACGGCCGAATATTTGCGTCCAGGGGTGGCCGCTAATAACGTCAAGGACGGCACGCTAGACGGCTTTTTCATAATCGGCGGAGTGCCCGTCCCGGCGGTCCGGGATTTGGCGGCGGAAACGCCGGTACGGCTGATCCCGGTCGATGACGACGTACTCGCGAAGATGCGGGAGAGCTCGACCTCTTACCGGCGCTCGGTGATCCCGTCCGGAACCTATCCGGGGATCAGCCTCGAGACACCGTCGATCGGCTTCGACGCGCTTTGGATCGTGTCCGCCGACGCGCCCGACGATCTGATCTATGCCATCACCAAGGCATTGTGGAACGAGGCGACCCAGCGGCTCCTCGACGCACGCGACCCGCTCGGCAAACAGGTCCGGCTGGAGGGTGCGCTCGACGGACTTTCGATACCACTGCACCCTGGGGCGAAGCGTTTCTACCGCGAGGCCGGCTTGCCGGTCGATCAAACCGGTGTGCTCGGCAAGCGCGAGAATCCCGAAGGAGGGGACGAGTTGAGGAAACACGAATGAATCGAGACCGGTACTTTGGTTCGCGAGGTGGAGCATGACGCTCGCCCGCCGGTTGCGTGACTATTTCTCGCCGCAGGAGTTGATCGATACTTCGCCTCGGGTCTCCGACGAAGTGAAGTGCACGACCTGTTACATGTGCGCGTGCCGCTGCGGGATCAAAGTGCATCTGAAGGACGGTGCGATCCGCTACATCGAGGGCAACCGGGACCATCCCGTTAACCGCGGCGTGATCTGCGGCAAGGGCGCCTCCGGCATCATGCAGCAGGCCTCGCCGGCGAAGCTCCAAAAGCCGCTCAAGCGTGTCGGCGAGCGAGGCTCCGGGGAGTTCCGCGAGATCGAATGGGACGAGGCGATCGCAACCGCAGTCCAGTGGCTGTCGTCGATCCGCGCCGCCGACCCGAAGAAGCTCGCCTTTTTCACCGGGCGGGATCAGAGCCAATCGCTGACGGGATATTGGGCGGCGCAATTCGGGACGCCGAACTTTGCCGCGCATGGCGGCTTCTGCTCGGTGAACATGGCGGCTGCCGGCATGTACACGCTCGGCGGCAGCTTCTGGGAGTTCGGCGAGCCCGATTGGGCGCGCACCCGGTTCTTCATGATGTTCGGCGTCGCCGAAGACCATGATTCGAACCCGATCAAGATCGGGTTGTCGGGTCTGCGCCGGCGCGGCGCCAAGTTCGTCTCGGTAAACCCGGTGCGCACCGGCTATTCGGCGATTGCCGATGAGTGGATCGGCATCAGGCCCGGCACCGACGGCCTCTTCGTGCTCTCGCTGATCCACGAATTGCTGAAGGCCGACCGGATCGATGTGGACTATCTGGGCCGCTATTCGAACGCCGGCTGGCTGGTGATCCAGGCGCCCGGTTCGGCGGACGACGGGCTCTTCGCCCACAACGAGGCCGGCGAGCCACTCGTGCTGGAACCGTCGGGATCGCTCGCCAGCGGCATGGCGGCGGGAATTTCGGCCCGTCTCGTCGGTGACGCGGTGCTGCCCGACGGCCGGCGCGCCGTCCCGGTCTTCCAGCTGGTGGCCGAGCGTTATCTCGACCCCGGCTACGCACCGGAAGCAGTCGCCGAGACCTGCGGCGTTCCGGCCGCGACCATTCGCCGGCTGGCCGCCGAGATGGCCCGCACCGCCTTCGAAGAGGAAATCGAGCTCGCGGTTCCGTGGACCGACTGGGCGGGGCGGCGCCACGAGACGATGCGGGGCCGGCCGGTCTCGCTGCATGCAATGCGCGGGATCTCCGCCCACTCGAACGGGTTTCAGACCTGCCGCGCGCTGCATTTGCTGCAGATCCTTCTCGGCACGATCGACGTGCCGGGCGGCTGGCGGTACAAATCCCCGCATCCGAAACCCGCCCCGCCCGGCCCGAAACCTGCCGGCAGGCCTGAGCAGGTCGCCCCCGGCAAGCCGCTCCCCGGGATCCCGCTCGGCTACCCGCTGGCGCCCGAAGACCTGCTCCTCGATGCCGAAGGGCGGCCCTTCCGCATTGACAAGGCGTTCTCCTGGGACGCGCCGATCGCCGCGCACGGCAT
Source organism: Alphaproteobacteria bacterium (assembly GCA_005884825.1). Classification (GTDB taxonomy): domain Bacteria; phylum Pseudomonadota; class Alphaproteobacteria; order ATCC43930; family CGMCC-115725; genus AP-15. Next base: position 1,433 of record VAZT01000414.1, on the reverse strand, counting down.
GATGCAGATGGTCATCACGAATGCGTGGAAGGGCGATCCGTATCCGATCGATACGCTCTTCATGTATATGGCCAACATGGCCTGGAATTCGGCGATGAATACCGCCGAGACGATGCGGATGCTGACCGACCAGGACCCGGCAACCGGTGAGTACCGCATCCCGCGGATCATCTATTCCGATGCCTATTACTCCGAGATGGTCGCCCACGCCGACCTCGTGCTGCCCGACACGACCTATCTCGAACGCTGGGACTGCATATCCCTGCTCGATCGCCCGATCGGCGGGGTCGAGGGACCGGCCGACGCGATCCGCCAACCGATCGTCGCGCCAGACCGTGACGTCCGCCCGTTTCAGGATGTGCTGATCGAGATCGGCGCGCGCCTCCGGCTGCCCGGCTTTGTGACGCCCGAGGGCGCGCCGCGCTACCCCGGCGGCTACCCCGATTACATCGTCAACCACGAACGGAGGCCCGGCGTCGGGCCGCTCGGCGGCTGGCGCGGCGCCGAGGGCGAGAATGCGGGACGGGGGGCGCCGAACCCGCACCAGCTCCAGCGCTACATCGCGAATGGCTGTTTCTGGAAGCACGAGCTGCCCGCGGACCAGCTCTATTTCAAGCACGCCAACAAGGCCTACCTCGAAACCGCCGTCACGATGGGATTGATAGACAAGCCGGAGCCAATCGTGCTGCAGCTCTATATCGAGCCGCTGCAGCGTTTTCGCCTCGCCGCTCAGGGCCATGGCAAGGTAGTCCCACCCGAGACGCACCGGGATCGGATTGCGACCTATTTCGACCCGCTGCCGTTCTGGTACATGCCGTTCGAGGAATCCCGGATCGACCGCGACACTTTCCCGCTGCACGCGCTGACCCAGCGGCCGATGCAGATGTACCATTCCTGGCACTCGCAGAACGCCTGGTTGCGGCAGATCCTCGGCAACAACCGACTGTTTGTGAACCGGTCGGTCGGGCGAGCCCTCGGGCTCGCGGAAGACGACTGGGTCTGGCTGTCGAGCCATCACGGCCGGATCCGCGTGCCGACCAAGCTGATGGATGGGGTCAATCGCGACACGGTGTGGACCTGGAACGCGATCGGCAAGCGCAGCGGAGCATGGAACCTCGCCGCCGATTCCCCCGAGTTCCGCAAGGGCTTCCTGCTCAACCACCTGATCTCGGAGCTGTTGCCGCCGGATTCCGGCTATTCCTGGGCCAATGCCGACCCGATCACCGGCCAAGCCGCCTGGTACGATCTGCGGGTGCGGATCGACCGGGTCCCGCAGGGAGAAGCGGACATCACCGCGCCCTCGTTCGAGATGCTAGGACAGCCTGCCTCGCTCGGCCATTCCCCCGGAATACTGCGCTATTTCGCGGGCATCGATCGCGGGCGGCCGGCGCAATGACCTCCCTGCCCGAACAGCGGCCGGGCCAGAAGAAGCT
>VAZT01000285.1 GCA_005884825.1 Alphaproteobacteria bacterium | reverse complement strand
CGCCCGCAATGCCGCCGCGATGTCGTCGAGTGCCGGCTGTGCCGCCTCGATTATCTTTCCCATAGTCAGGAACCCGTGGATCTGGTCCGGAAAGTGCCGCAACTGCACCGCGACGCCAGCCTGTTGCAACCGCCGGGCATAGGCTTCGCCTTCGTCGCAGAGCACGTCGTTGCCGGCTGTCAGCACCAGGGCGGGCGCCGCGCCGGAGAGATCCGCGGCCCGCAAGGGTGATGCGCGCCAATCATCGACATCGGGCGGCCCGCGCAGATATTGCTCGTAGAACCACTTCATCGTCGGCCGGGTCAGCAGATAGCCCTCCGCGAAACGGTCGTGGGCGGGGTGGGTCATGCCGCACTCGACGGCCGGGTAGAGCAACGCCTGACAACGCAGCTTCGGCGCTGCCCTATCACGGGCAATGAGACTCACCACCGCAGCGAGATTGCCGCCGGCGCTGTCGCCGCCGACGGCGAGGCGCTCGCGGTCGATGCCGAGGGCTGCGGCTTCCTGAGCGATCCATGAAGTCGCCGCAAAGCAGTCCTCGACCGCCGCCGGAAATTTGTGCTCGGGGGCGAGGCGGTAATCGACCGCGACGACGATGCACCGGGCCGCATTGGCGAGATGGCGGCAGAGGCTGTCATGGGTGTCGAGATCGCCGATGACCCAGCCGCCGCCGTGGAAGTAGACGAGGGCGGGGAGCGTGCCGCCCGGGGCCGTTGTCGCGCCGCGATAGAGCCGCAAGGGGACGGCCGCACCGGTTGGTCCCGGCGCCGAGAGCTCGCGAATTTCGCCAACCGCCGGCGGATCGGGCGCCAGCACCTCGCGCGCCGCCAGAAAGAGTTCGCGCGCCTCGGGCGCGCTCAGCGTCTCGTAGGGTGGCCGTCCGGATAGTCGCACCATCTCGAGAACGCGTTCGGCGTCGCGATCGAGGCCCATTACGGCTCCTCCTGCAAGCATCGACGATGTCATCTTAAGGACTGGGCGCCGCCGTGCACCAGACCATCCTCGCGTCAGAACAGAAAAGCCCCGGTCGGGGAAGACCGGGGCTTCTGCGGCCTGCCGGTGTGCCGGATCCGCGGCAGCCATAACGAGACGGACGGAATGTAAGTAACCAGCATCAGCACGAAGAACATCACCCCGTAGAACGGCCAGATCTCGCGCACGACCTGCTCGATTGTCACGCGGCCGACGGCGCAGCCGACGAAGAGGATCGCGCCAACCGGCGGGTGGCACAATCCGATGCCGAGGTTAAGCAGCATGATCATGCCGAAATGCACCGGATCGACGCCGAATTTCATGACGACCGGCAAGAGGATCGGCGTCACGATCAGGATCGACGGCGCCATGTCCAACAGGCAGCCGAGCACGAGCAAGAGAATGTTGATCAGGAACAGGATCACATTCTTGTCGCTCGAAAGGGTCAGCAACAACGCCGTGACCCGCGCCGGCACCTGCATCAGCGCCATCACATAACCGACGCTCGACGCGAAAGCGATCAGGGTCATGACCATCGCCACCGTGCGCATCGTGCGGTGGATCAGCTCCGGCAGGTCGCGCCAGCGATAGTCGCGATAGATGAGCATCGTCACGAAGAAGGCCCAAATGCAGGCGACGGCGCCCGCCTCGATCGCGGTGAAGATTCCGCCGAGAATGCCGCCGAGGATGATCGCCAATGTCACGAGCCCCCAGAGGGCATCGACGGCGATCTTGACCGCCTCGCGCAACGGCACGGTCTCGCCGCGCGGGTGGCCGTTGCGGTAGGCGAGCACCAGGCACAGCACGACGAGGGAGGCGCCGAGCAACAGGCCCGGCATGACCCCGGCCATAAAAAGACTGATGATGGAGATCGTGCCCCCAGTAGCGAGCGAATAGATGACTGCATTGTGGCTCGGCGGCACGAGCAGTGCCTGCACGGAAGCGCTGATCGTCACATTCGTGGCAAAGACGCGCGGGTATCCGGTCCGCTCCATCTGCGGGATCATCACCGACCCGATCGCCGAGGTGTCGGCGACCGCCGAACCGGAGATGCCGCTGAGGAACGTCGTCGCTAGCACGTTGACCGCCGAGAGCCCGCCGCGAACGCGGACCAGTCCGACCAGGACATTGGCGAAGGCCACCAGGCGCCGCGCCATGCCGCCCTCGGCCATGATCGCGCCGGCCAGCACAAAGAACGGGATCGTCAGCATCGCGAATTTGCTGACCCCGCTCGATACCTGCAGCATCACCGCCTCGAGCGGGATGCCGATCCAATAGGCGCCGGCGAGGGCGCCGAGACCAAGCGCGTAGGCGATCGGCACTCCCAGGGCAAAGCAGACGAGGAGGGTCCCGACGACGATCAGGATTTCCATTCGCCGGGTGGGGTCAGTGCGGCGCCGGTCCGCCGGCCTGCAGCGGGGGTCCGATCAGCAGGCGCTCGGCGACGAACATCAACGTGATGGCTCCTCCGACCGGGATCGGCAAGTAAGTGATCCCGACCGATAATGCGGGAAATTCGGCAATCGACTGGTGCCACATCGTGCTGACCAGTCGTGCACCCCAGATCACCATGAACAAGCCAATCAGCGCTACCAAAGCCTCGGAGAATGGCTCGACGATTCGCCGCAATGGGGGCGACAGGGTTCGCACCAACACCGAAACGCTCATATGCGTGCCGGCGCGATAGCAGGCCGCCGACCCGAAGAATGTCAGGACGATCGTCAATAAAATGGCCATCGGTTCGGGCCAGGAGGCGGCGCTGTTCAGCACATAGCGGGTAAAGACGCCCCACGGGATCACCACCGAGATCAGCACCAAGGCCCCGCCGGCGACGACGACGCAGAAGCCATAGAGTGCGTCCATTAGCCTGCGAACCGGCCCCTCACCCCGGCCCTCTCCCCGCAAGCGGGGCGAGGGGGCATGCGGTGAAATCCCCTCGCCCCGTGTGAGCGGGGAGAGGGAGGGGCCCGCGCTAGCCGGAGGGTGAGGGGCCTTCAGCCGCATTAGATCAGTTCACCGCCTGAATGCGCTGGATCAGCTCGCTGTATTTGGCGCCGTATTTGTCCCAGACCGGCTTTACTGCCGCCTGGAACGGCGCCTTGTCGGGGACCGTATCGACTTCGATGCCCGCGGCCTTCATCTTGGCCATGGCCTCGTCTTCGACTTTCTTCCACAGCTGGCGCTCGTCCAGTTGCGCCTCGCGGGCCAGCTTCTTGACCAGCGCCTGGTCGTCCTTCGAAAGGCTGTCCCAGGTGGCGCGCGAAAAGACCAGGATCTCGGGCACGATCAAATGCTCGGTCAAGGTATAGTATTTTGCGACCTGGTAATGATTGTCGAAGACAAAGCTCGGCGGGTTGTTCTCGGCGCCGTCGACGACGCCGGTCTGCAGCGCGCTGAATACTTGATCATACCCCATCGCGACGCCGTTGCCGCCGAGCGCGTTCATCATGTCGACGAACATCGGATTGCCCATCACGCGCACCTTGAGACCCTTCAGATCGTCGATGCTTTTAATCGGCTTTTTCGTGTCATACACGCTGCGTGCGCCGGCATCCATCCAGGCGAGGCCAATCAACCGGCTATTGGGGTTGTTGCTGACCTTATCGAGCAGCTCCTGGCCGATCGGGCCGTCGATGACTTTCTCCATATGATCGATGCTGCGAAACAGGAACGGCAGATTGAAGACGTTGAGGTCGTCGACGACAGGTCCCAATGCCCCGACGCTGACCCGGGCGAGCTGCAACGCGCCGACCTGCGCCTGCTCGATCGCCTCTTTCTCGCCGCCCAATTGCATCGAGGCATACATCTGGATGCTGAGCCGGCCCCCGGTCGCCGCTTCGAGCTTTTTCCCCATCTTTTCGACCGCCTGGACAGTCGGATAGCCCTCGGGATGCACGTCGGATGCCGAGGCTTGAAGCGGGACCTGCCGAACCGCATTGGCGCAGCCCTCGCCGGCGATTCGATATTCGTAAATCGGGATTTCTACCGCGCTTCCCCTGATTTTCTCATGGCCGATCGGGATCAGTCGCGCTTCTTCACCGCGCAGGTTCTCGGCGACATCCCCGGAAATTGCGCATGCGACACTGTGTGTCTTTGCGGCTTCCTCCATGCGGGCGGCGATATTGATCGTGGTGCCGTACACCCCGATGGCGCGCTTGGTGTCTCCCTGCTCGCTGACGACGACCTCGCCGCCATGGACTCCGATCCGGAAGGACGGAGCGACGCCGAACTGCTCCAGATACTCGCGCCGCTCCCGCCGGATCGTCGCAAAGATGGCGTCGATCGTCCGCAAGATCCTGTTGCCCCGCAGCGCTTCGCGCCAATCCCACAGCGCAATCAAACCGTCGCCCTTGTAAAGATAGATCTCGCCGCCGTGATCGGTAATCGGCTTGGAAATATCGAAGAGAAATTTGCCGACCAGTGCTTTCGTGCGAACCGCACCCAGCTCCTCGGCGAGGCCGGTAGAATTGTTGATGTCGAGGAACACGAGGACCTTCTCCTGCAATACAGGCCGGTGATACGTGCCGACCGTAAGGTGGAACAAGGTTTCGATACCAATGAAATGGGCGGTTCGCATCACGACGATGCCAATAACAGAAAACGCGATTACCACCGGGATCACGACCGGCAGCCGGTCATACGGCACCGGCAGTTTGTAAAATGGCCAAAGTATCACATGAGTGACATGGATCGCGATCAGGAACAGGACAACCACCACAATCGTGTAAACCACAATCGCGCGCAGCGGATGGATATTGCGGATCCATCGGCCCCGTAAGCTTTGGATGTAAAATTCCTCAAAGAGACCGACTCCAATGCCGACAAAGATGGCATTGACAACGCCAAACATGCCAGGACGCCCGTTGGCCCTGGTCACCAACCAGGCCAGTACTGCAAAGATCACGACGGCCAACAGGATCGAAGTCAATTTGCGTCGTGTCGAAATCGAGAGCGGAGCGATGGCAAAGCCCATGATCGTCGTGATCGCGGCTATTTCTGGCGAGAAAAGGGAAGGAATCCATCGCGGTTCGGCATTTGCACCTTTGCCAAAGTCTGCGCGTTCATGACCGCGTTCTCGGAGATGATGCCGTTCAGCTGAAGGATATAGGCGCAGACCGCGTAGACCTCGTCATTACTCAGCGATCTCGGGGCGTTGAACGGCATCGCGCGGCGCACATAATCGAACAATGTCGTCGCATAGGGCCAAAAGCTGCCCACGGTCTTCACCGGGGTCTGATCGCCGGTCAGGGTCCCGAGCCCTCCGACCAATTGGTCGTTGGGTTTGCCCGACCCTTTCTCGCCATGGCAGGCCAGGCACTTTGCCGTATAAACCGTCTCGCCTTGTTGCGGGGTTCCATTGCCGGGCGGCAGGCCGGCGCCATCGGGTCCGATGCTGATGTCCCATAGGGCGATTTCTTCGGGTGTTGCGGGCCGTCCCAGATCGGGTGTCTCCGCCAGCGCGGCCGTCGACAAGAACAGCAAGGCCGCAGCGGCGCGCAAATGCCTAGGCATAGACATGCCGGACCTCCCCGTGCTCGCCGATCGCCCAGCTGGCGATGCCGTTGAAGTGATAAAACGTCTTGGTGCCTCGTTCGGCAATCAGCGCGGCACGCGTCGGCTGGACATAGCCGGAGGCGTCCGTCGCGCGGCTCTGCAGTACCGCCGGGCCGCCATCCCAGCGCCAGGGCATGCGGAACCGGGTAAGCGCCTTTGGCAACACCGGCTCCTGGAGCGCCGCCGGAGCCCAGCTTTTTCCGCCGTCGGCCGAGACATCGACGCGGCTGATCTTGCCGTAACCGGACCAGGCGAGGCCCGAAATCTCGTAAAGGCCGGCGCCATTCAGGGTCAAGCCCGGCGACGGATTGGTGATCACCGATTTGGCCTCGAGGGGAAAGACGAATTGCAAGGACTTACCGCTGGGCAACAGGATCGTATATTTGGAGGTCTCGTCCTTTGTCATGGTCGGGCCTGCGGTGACTTTGATCCGCCGCAGCCACTTCACGTTCATGTTGCCTTCATCGCCAGGCAGCAATAGCCGCAGCGGATAGCCGTTGGACGGCCGGACGCGCTCGCCGTTCTGGTAAAGCGCGACCAATGCTTCGTCCACCGCCTTCATCGGGACGCTGCGGCTCATGCCGGCCGCATCGGCGCCCTCGGCGAGGAGCCATTGTGCTTGCGGCTCGACACCAGCTTCTTCGAGCAGGAGCGCGAGCCTCACACCGGTCCACTCGGCACAGGATAATAGGCCGTGGCTTGCTTGCAGGTCGAGCTGGGCCGGCTCCTTCTGATAGAGCGCACCGGTATTGCCGCCGCATTCGACAAAGGCGATGCGCGTCTCCATCGGATATCGGGCGAGCGCCTCGAGAGTGAAAACGAGCGGCCGCTTGACTAGGCCGTGGATCAGCAACCGGTGAGCATCCGGATCGATATCGGGGATGCCGGAGTGGTGGCGCTCGAAGTGGAGGCCATTCGGGGTGATCGTCCCGTTGAGCCGCTGAAGCGGCGTTCGCGATGCGCCGGTACCCGTCGTGCCGGGCGCACTCGCAAACGTCCTGACGACCTTCGCTTCAAACCTCGATGGCTGCCCGTATCCGACAAAGGGCGCGCCCGGCTCCGTCATCCACGGTTCCATCGACAGCTCCCCGGCGCCGAGCGCAGGCCGAGCAGCGATCGCCCCGGCGCCGGCCAAGGAAGCCCCGGCGGCGAGCAGCGCCCTCCGATCCAAAATCCCGTTTCCGGCGGCTAATTCCGGCACATCACCCGCTGATCGCTTCCTGCCCATTTTTGTCCCCTCTCGAAATATGCCGAGCGGCGTCTTCGGGCGAGAGCATGCCGCGAGAACTGCTGGCGCGCAAACAGGAGAACCATTCGGCAGTTGGCTGGGGCGGGGGATCGATGCATTGTTGTCGAGCTGCACGTATCCAGAGAGGAACAATGCGATTAAGCGTGGTGACGTTTTTGCGTCCGGGCACGGAGCCGCGCGATCGGCCGCTCGGCCGCATTGTCGATTACGCCCGCCGGATCGAAAGGCGGGGGTTTCCCGGGATCTGGGTCACCGACTCGCTCGGGCGCGGCCGGCCGACCCTCGACCCGCTGGTCGCCCTCGGGGTATTGTCCGCCGCGACCGAGCGGGTCGAACTCGGCACCGCCGTGTTGCAAGTCTCGCTGCGCAACCCGATCGAGCTCGCCCATCGCGTGCAGTCGGTTCAGGCGGTGTCGGGCGGCCGCTTGCGGCTCGGCGTCGGCAGCGGATCGACGCAAGCCGATTTCGACCTTCTCGGCGCTAATTACGGTCAGCGCTTTCGCACGCTGATGAGCTCGCTGGACATAATGGGGCGGGCTTGGCGCGGCGAGCCGGTCAACGGCGGGACGTTGTCACCGTGGCCCGGCTGCGAGGGCGGGCCGCCGGTGCTGCTCGGCGCCTGGCGCAATCCGCGCTGGATCACCTATGCCGCAAAGCAGTGCCAAGGCTGGATTGCCTCGGGCCTCTACAGCAGCTGGGAGGATCTTGAAAACGGCATGCGCCTCTATCGTGAGGCGGGGGGCACCAACGCCGTCCTCGCCAATGTCGTCGTCGACCTCAGCGCCCAGGTCGAAGCCGGCAGCCTGGCCGAGCGGGCCAAGGTCTCTTTCGTCTGTCTGCCCGACGACGCGCGCCAGCGGCTGAAGCGCCTCGAGCGCATCGGCTTCGACGAGGTTCTGCTGGTCTCCCCGGCCGGCCGGCTCGACGAGCTCGAACGCGTCCGCGACTTTCTTTAGGCCTTAATCGGGCTTTAGGCCTTAATCGGGCTTTAGGCCTTAATCGGGAGAATCGGCATGGATAAAGCGTTATCGGGCATTCGCGTCATCGACATGACCCACAACCAGGCGGGGCCTGCCTGCGCGCAGATCCTAGGGTTTCTCGGCGCCGATGTGATCAAGCTCGAAGAGCCGAGGGGCGGCGACATCGCGCGCCGCAACATGCGCGACCGGGACGACAGCGACAGCCTCTTTTTCCTGCTGTTCAACGCCAACAAGCGCAGCCTGACCCTTAATTTGAAGACCGGGCGCGGGAAGGAATTGTTCAAAAAGTTGATCGCGAAATCGGATGTGCTTGTCGAGAATTTCAGTCCGGGGGCGCTCGACC
>VAZT01000406.1 GCA_005884825.1 Alphaproteobacteria bacterium | reverse complement strand
TTGAGGTCGACCATCAGCCCGCGGTAGACCCGGCCGAGCCGGATCATCACCAGCGACGACAACAAATTCAGCGCGATCCGCTGGGCGGTGCCGGCCTTCATGCGGGTCGACCCGGCGATCGGCTCCGGGCCGGTGTCGAGCCATATCGCATGTTCGGCCTCCGCGAGCAGCGGCGTGTCCCGGTTGTTGGCAATGGCGATGGTCAGGGCTCCGCGCCCCTTTGCCTCGCGCAGGCAAGCGAGGGTAAACGGCGTCGTCCCGCTGGCGGCGACGGCAATCAGCACATCGCGCTGATCGATTTCGCAGCGCTCCACCAGCCGGATCGCCTCTTCGCTCTCGTCTTCGGCGCCCTCGACGGATTGAACCAGCGCCTCGCGGCCGCCCGCGATCAGCAACAGCAACCGCTCCTGCGGCCAGCTGAAGGTCGGCATCAGCTCTGCGCCGTCCTGAACCGCGAGACGTCCGGAGGTGCCGGCGCCGGCGTAAGCGAGACGGCCGCCGTCGCGCAGCCGCGGCTCGATCGCGAGCGCAGCCTCTTCCAGCGCCGGGCGAGCGGCCCGCACCGCGGCGACCGCGGTGAACTGGCCCTCGATCATGGCCTCCAGGATGTCACCGGGACTCCAGGCCTCGATTGCGCTATAGCGCGGGCTGTGACGTTCGGTTTCCATCGATTCGGCTCGAGGCACGTTGCACTTTAACATAACTATAGAGTGTTAATTCGATATGGAGTTCGCGATTGCCGCCGACCACGTCTTCGACGGCACGATGCTGCGCCGCGATTGCGCGGTGGTAATCGAACACTCGCGCATCCGCGCCGTCATGCGCCGGAACGAGTTGCCGTCGGCGATACACCATCGCCGTTTGCCGACGGGCGCCTGGCTGGTTCCCGGGTTCATCGACACTCAGGTGAACGGCGGCGCAGACGTGCTGTTCAACGACGACCCGAGCCCGCGCGGAATTGCCGCCATCGCAGCGGCGCACCGGCGGTTCGGCACGACCGCGATGCTGCCGACATTGCTCAGCGACACGCCCGAAAAGATGCGGGCAGCGCGCGACGCCATAGAGGCCGCCGTGAGGGTCGATCCGAGCGTGATCGGGCTTCACTACGAGGGACCGTTTCTGTCCCCGGACAAGGCCGGCGTGCATGATCGGAGCATGCTCCGCCGTCCGGAGCCGGGCGACCTCGATCTGTTGACGCCGCTGCGCAACACCGTGACCCTCGTCACCCTGGCGCCCGAGCAAGTGCCGGAGGGCTTCATCGCGCAGCTGACGGGTGTGGGAGTTCGGGTGTCGCTCGGTCATTCAATGGCGACATATACGCAAACTCGGGCCGCAATATCCGAAGGGCTGACCGGGTTCACGCATCTTTTCAACGCGATGCGGCCGCTGGCGAGCCGCGAACCGGGGCCGATTGCGGCCGCGCTCGAGGAGCCCGGGGCGTGGTTCGGCATGATTGTCGATGGCGAGCATGTCGCTCCCGCGATGCTTCGACTGGCGCTGCGCGGCGCCGGCAGGGGGATGCTGGTGACCGACGCGATGCCGCCGGTTGGCGGCAGCTCTGCGGGCTTCCGGCTGTATGGTCAGCAGATCACTGTGCGCGACGGGAGGTGCACAACAGCGGACGGGACGCTCGCCGGTTCCGTCCTCGATATGGCGAGCGCAGTCCGCAACTGCGTGCGCATGCTGGGTTTGCCGCTCGCCGAGGCATTACCGCTCGCCACCACGGCGCCCGCGGCCTTCCTGGGGCTCGCCGACTGGCTCGGGCGCCTCGCGCCCGGCTACCGCGCCGACCTGGTGGCGCTCGACCCCGACACGGTCGATGTCCTCGCGACCTGGGTTGCCGGAAGCCAGGATGCGGAGGGAGCCTAGACCGCTGTTATTCGGCCGGGGCGGCCACGCTTTCTCTGGCGACGGCCCGCGGAATGTGCAGCCAGAACAGCGCCGAAAAACCCGCCGAGATTGCCGAGCGAATTGATCCATGCAATCCCGGTCGCCGCGGCGGCACCGGTCAGGAACATCGTCGGCATCGACCAGAACGGTCCTTTGGTGCCGTAGAACCCGATAGCGGCGATCGTGATGCCGGCCATCGACCACCAGGTCCCGATCGTCAGCCCCGCAATCACGAGCCCGACGGCCGATATGACGCAAGTCGTGAAGAGGCTCCAGCGGCGGTCGCCGATGTGGTCCGACAGCCACCCGCAAAACACCATGCTGATCGCGCCGGCGATATAGGGGATCATCGTCAGCCAGCCTACCTGCATGTTGCTGACCCCCAAATCCTTGATGATCAGCGGCACAAACAGCAGCATCCCTAGGCTCGCGGTGACGATCCCGACATAATTGAGCGACAGCATCACCACCTTCGGATCAAAAAAGGCGCGCAGCACGCCGATGCCGTGATGAGCCTCGATCAGCCGCCGCTCGTGGACCATCCTGCCGTCGAGCCAGTCGCGCTCTTCGGGTTTGAGCCAGCGCGCCTCGCTCGGCCGGTCGGTGAGGTAGAAGAACACGAAGATGCCGACGAGAACGGTCGGGATGGCTTCCAAGACGTACAAGCATTGCCATCCCTTCAGGCCCCACAGTCCGTCGAGACCCAATAGCGCGGTCGAGATCGGCGCGCCGCTCGCCACCGCAATCGGCAGCGCCAGCGTGAAACCGGCATTGATGCGCGCGCGATGCCTGTCGGGGAACCAATAGGTGAAGTACAATACAAAACCGGGGAAGAGGCCTGCCTCGGCAAGACCGAGCAGAAACCGTATGGCCATGAAACTGTACGGGCCAACCGCGAAGGCGGTACAACCCGAGATGATCCCCCAGGTGACCATGATCCGCGCGATCCACAGGCGCGCGCCGACCTTTTCGAGAATGAAATTGCTCGGCACCTCGAAAAGGACATAGCCCCAGAAGAACGCGCCCGAAGCCATGCCGTACCATGCCGCATCGAGGCCGATGTCCTTGTTCATCGTCAGCGCCGCGAAGCCGACGTTGATGCGGTCGAGGTAGCAGAAGAAATAGGTCAGGATCGCAAAGGGCAGGATGCGCAAATAGACCTTGCGCATTGTGGACTGTTCGACCGTTCGAAGCATATCCTCCACCAGACTATAGTTGCGCGGCTTACGAAACGTACCGCGAAGTAAGCCTAATTCCGCAGCGATCGCAACGGTGAGGTTTGGGCGGAGCGGCTATTCCATTGCATGGCTGATCGGCGCAGGATTGGAGTTACCCGCTGGGGCGTTATGATGAAAACACTTTCCTCGCAATAAGGAGCCCGCCAAATGGCAGTCATCGCCGAAAATTATCTCGATTTGCTGCAGCAAAAGAAGGCTTTCGCCAATTTGGCCACGATCATGGTGGACGGATCGCCCCAAGTGACCCCGGTATGGTTCGATTACACCGACGGGGTGATCCGCGTGAACACGGCCAAGGGCCGGGTCAAGTCGCGCACCCTGCGACCGGGGGCGCCGGTCGCGCTGGCGATCATGGACCCCGACAACGCCTACCGCTACATCCAGATACGCGGCCGCGTCAGACAGGGCGTGGAGCAAGGCGCGGATGCGCATATCGACTCGCTGGCGAAGAAATACCTCGGCAAAGACACCTATCCTTTCCGCCAACCCGGCGAGGTGCGGGTCATGTACGAGATCGAGCCGACCGCCGCATCCGGAATGGGCTGACCGTATGGCGGGCCGGAACGTTTGACGGTAATCTCAATCTACTCGGCGGCACTTCAAAATGGCCGTCCGGGCGGCGTTGATGTTGGCCATCAGCTCATGGGTTCGCTGATTCCCGCGGTCGGGGTGGTAGCGCTTGGCCAACGCAAAATAAGCGGCGGTAAACTCCTGGGCGGAGATCGACCGGACGTCGATCCCGAGCCGCTGGAACAGCGCCACAGCATCATCCGGAAGCAAGTGTCACCGTGCCCGCAGTCCGAAGGTGCTTTCCACAGAGATCTGGCAAAGACGTTAAGATTAACGAAGTCAACCGCGCCCACATTACGCGCGGCACAGCCACCCTGGAACTATAAGAAAATAAAAGTTTACGCAAGCACCATTTTTCGACTGCGAGGCAGTTATCCTGCCCGGCCGATCGCATGGGATCGAGACAGCAAAAAGTGACCGCGGAACCGGAGCAACCAGGGGCGGGTAGATGGAGGCGGCGGAGGCAGCGGCGTGAGCCGTGAAAATCATATGGAATCGCGATACACTTGCGGTCGGCGCTTCTTGCCACCGGAAAAAGGGAACCGAGTTACGACGGTATATCTTGAGCAGACATGCCGTGGCGCGCCGTCAGAGTTTGGGGATAATCGTCAAAATCATGCACCTCTTCCGATTTTTCGAAACGCTTTTGGAGCCCACCGCCGTCCCGACCGGGACGGCGCCGCCGGCCGGGCTCGGGGCGTTTTATTGGCATTACGCGCGGCAGGCGCGGCACCTGGTTGCCGCCCTATTCGTCGCTGGCTTTATGGTGGCGATTCTCGACACGACGATCCCGGTCTTCATCGGCCGCGTGGTGAGCCTGGTCTCCGGCCACGAGCCGGGCTCCCTGTTGCACGATAACTGGCCGCAGCTTATCGGCATGGCGCTCGTGCTGCTCGTCGCGCGCCCCGCGGCACTCCTGCTGCAGAACCTAATAACCAATCAGGGGATCATCCCCAGCTTCTCGAACCTCGTCCGGTGGCAGAGCCACTGGCATGTCGTGCGCCAGAGCTGGGCGTTCTTTCAAAACGACTTTGCCGGCCGCATCGCGCAGCGCGTCATGCAGACCGGCCCGTCATTGCGCGAGAGCGTCGTCTCGGCGACCAACGCGGTCTGGTATATTCTCGTCTACGGCGGCGGCGCGATCTTCCTGATGGCGTCGAAGGACGCATGGCTGACGATTCCGGTCGTTCTGTGGTTCGCCGGCTATGCGGTGCTGCTGCGCTATTTCGTGCCGCGTCTGCGGGTCCGCTCGCGGCGCATGTCGGAGACGCGCTCGGCACTCTCCGGGCGCGTCGTCGACAGCTATACCAACATCCAGACCGTCAAGCTTTTCGCGCGGCCGCGCGACGAGGACGAGTTCGTGCGCGCAGCGATGGACGATCTGACCGACGCGTTCCGCGCACAATTGCGGCTGACGACGACGCTCGGGCTGACCCTCGCCGCGTTGAATGCGAGCCTTGTCGTCGGCACCGGGGTGATTGCGATCTGGCTGTGGAACGACGGCCTCATACCAGTCGGCACCGTCGCAATGGCCTTGCCGCTGACCTGGCACATCGCGGCGATAGCCGGGTGGGTGGCGCAGAACGTCACGACGATCTTCGAGAATATCGGCGTCGTGCAGGAAGGAATGCGCTCGATCGCGGTGCCGCGCCAGTTGCCGGACCGGCCGGACGCGGTCGAGCTGCAGGTGACGCGAGGGGCGGTTCGCTTCGAGGGCGTGCGGTTCGGCTACGGCACCGCAAGAGGCGTCCTGCACGGCATCGACCTCGCCGTCGCGCCCGGCGAGCGCGTCGGCCTGGTCGGGCCGTCGGGCGCCGGCAAGTCGACCCTCGTCAACCTGTTGCTGCGGTTTTACGACCTGGAACGCGGCCGCATTCTGATCGACGGGCAGGACATTGCGACGGTAACGCAGGAGAGCCTGCGCGCGCAGATCGCGATGGTGACGCAGGATACCTCGCTTCTGCACCGCTCGATCCGCGACAATATCCGCTATGGCCGGCCGCAATCGAGCGAGTGGGAGGTGCGCCGCGCCGCCGCCCAGGCGCACGCGGTCGAATTCATCGAGGGGCTCGAAGATTGGTATGGGCGCCGCGGCTTCGATGCGCATGTCGGCGAGCGCGGCGTCAAATTGTCGGGCGGTCAGCGCCAGCGCGTCGCGCTCGCCCGGGTGATCCTCAAGGACGCCCCGATCCTCGTGCTCGACGAGGCCACCTCGGCACTCGATTCGGAGATCGAGGCGGCGATTCAGGAGCAGCTCGATGGTTTGATGAAAGGCCGCACGGTCATTGCGATCGCGCACCGGCTGTCGACGATCGCACGCCTCGACCGCCTCGTCGTGCTCGACGAAGGCAATATCGTCGAGGAAGGGACCCACGCCGAATTGCTGGCTGCCGGCGGCACCTACGCACGCCTGTGGCGGCGGCAGTCCGGTGGGTTCCTCGACCCGGCCCGCTCGTCCGGCCTCGCCGCGGCCGAATAGCATATATTTACGCGCGGAGGTTAGAATGGCCGAGCCGGCGATCAGGCATATGACGCTCGAGGAGTTCCTGCGTTGGGACGACGGGACCGATATGCGCTACGAGCTGATCGACGGCTTTCCCGTGGCAATGGCCCCACCGGCAGAGGCGCATCGCATTCTCGCTGGGCGGCTCGTGTCCTGCATCGACGCGGCTCTCGCAGGCCGGCGGCCGTGCAATGCCCAGATCGAGCCCGGAGTAGTGCGCCCAGATCGTGCCGATTCCTATTATGTTCCTGACATAGCCGTTACCTGCGAGCCCAACGAGTCCGGCCGGCAGGCTGTGGTCGACCCGATCCTCATCGTCGAGATCTTGTCGCCGAGCACCAAGCGAACCGATCGCCGGTTAGAACTTCCGGCCTATCAAACCGTAGAAAGCGTCCGCGAGATCATGCTTATCGATGCCGATAGCCATCGTGGCGAGCTTTACAGACGGGAGAACGATCGGTGGCCCATCCAGCTCGTTCGCGGCGTGGAGGCGACTCTATTTCCAACTACGGTCGACCTATGGAACGCGATGTCCGAGCTGTATGAGGGGATTGCCATTTCCGCTATGACTGCCGGTTCCTGATCCCTAGGCCATGCTCAATTATCTATATTCCCGGACCATCGCCCTCGCCGCCAGCCGGCACGCGATGCTGGCTATGGCGGCGATCTCCTTCGCGGAAAGCTCGTTCCTGCCTCTGCCGCCGGATTTCCTGCTCGTGCCGATGACCTTGGCACAGCCGCGCCGCGCTTGGTTGATCGCTACCGTCTGCACGATCACCTCGGTGCTCGGGGGCTTTGTCGGTTACGCGATCGGGTATTTCCTGTTCGACGCGGTTGGTCGGCCGGTGCTCGAATTTTACCATGCGATGGATAAATACGAGGCCCTGAAGGCGGGGTTCGCGCAATGGGGCGCCTGGATCATCATTCTGAAGGGGTTGACGCCGATCCCGTTCAAGCTCGTGACGATCGCGAGCGGGGTCGCGGAATTCAACCTGCTCGCGTTCACGCTGGCCTCGCTGGTCTCCCGCAGTCTCAGATTTTTCGTGCTGGCCGCTCTGTTGTGGCGTTTCGGCGAGCCGGTCCGTGACTTCATCGAGCGGCGGCTGATGCTGGTGACGAGCGCCGTAGCGGCGGCCCTTGTTGGCGGGTTCCTGGTGCTGCGCTATCTTTGAGGGCATGACTGCTGCGACCCGAGCCTTTCCGGCGTTTGTGCTGGCGGCGAGCGTTGTTGCGCTCGGCGGAGCGCTCCTGTCGCAATATTGGGGCGGGCTCGCCCCCTGCGAGCTGTGCCTGTTGCAGCGCTGGCCGTGGGGGGTGGCGATCGTGATCTCGTTTGTCGCGACGATGGTTGCCAGCCGGCCGGCCTTGCCCTGGGTGGCGCTGCTGCTCGCCTTCGTCTTCGTGGTGAGCAGCGGGCTCGCCTTCTATCATGTCGGGGTCGAGCAGCATTGGTTCGCAGGCCCGGCCGCTTGCAGCGGGGCCGCCACCGCGGCCGATACGCTCGAGGCCTTGAAGGCGCAAATCCTGCGTCAGCAACCGGTGCGCTGCGACGAGCTGGCATGGTCGCTGGCGGGAATTTCGCTCGCCGGCTGGAACCTGCTGGCGTCCCTGATCATGATCGGCTGCTGCCTTGCGGCTTTTCTGCAATCGCGCAAACCCCTCGAACGGGCCGGATTACGCCGAGGAACGGCATGAGATTGCCGGGCGACCGACCTTCCGAGGACGAGCTCGCGCGGATGCTGCGCGTCGACCACGCCGGCGAGTACGGCGCGACCCGCATCTATGAAGGGCAGCTGGAGGTGCTCGGCCGCTGCCGCGCCGCGGGGGCGATCCGGCGGATGGCCGAGGCCGAAAAGCGCCACCTCGCCCGGTTCGAGACATTGTTGCACGAGAGGCGCGTGCGGCCGACATTGCTTCACCCGCTGTGGAATGTTGCCGGATATGCGCTCGGCGTCGCGACTGCACTGCTCGGGGAGCAGGCTGCGATGGCATGCACAGTCGCGGTCGAGGAAGTGATCGACGAGCATTACCAAGCTCAGGCGGCAATACTCGGTGAGGACGATCCGGCGCTGCGGGAGACGATCCTGTCATTTCGCGACGACGAGATCGCACATCGCGACCTCGCGGTCACGCGAGGGGCAGAGGAGAGCCCGGCCTATGACCTGATCAGTGCGGTGGTGAAGACCGGCTCGCGCGTCGCCATCTGGCTGTCCACCAGGCTCTGAATGCCTCCGCCGTCACTGGGTAAGGGCCGCCACCGCGGCGAGCGAGGCGCGCGCCAACGCCGGCGCCCGAGCGCCCAAAGCTCCGCAGAGGCGCCCATAGATATGGAAGGTGGCGCACTGCAGGATGACGCCCATGATGACGGCAGCACCCAGCGCCGGATCGATGGGCTTCAGCCGGTTTTTCGTAACGGCGTCGCCCACGAGATCGACTACGGCATCGACTGGGGTGCGGGAGCCGCTCGGAATACGCGGCAGAAAGCCGTGCTGGGTGAGCAGCATGAAGCGGAACAATGCCGAATCTTCGTCGTAGAGGGCGCAGAAATGGGCGATCATCGCCGTGACCGCGGCCTCGAACTCGGCTCCGCCGGTGCGGATCCGGTCGAGCTCTTCGCCGGTGCGTAGATAGGCGGTCGAGAATAGCGCCCAGCCGAGTTCTTCTTTGCTCGGGTAATGGCGGTAGAGGGCGCCCTGCGACACTCCGGCCATGGCGGCGATATCAGCGATAGACACCCCATCGAAGCCATTGGCGGCAAACAGATCCACCGCTGCACGTTCCACCTTGGTTTTCACTCCCGCCGATCGAGGCATCACATTCCACTTGTAAGTGAACATTCACTCTACATACAGTGTTTCGGCAAACGCGCCATCCGCCAAACCGGCGGGGAACCTCGTGAGGGCTCGCATGGACTGGCTGCTCACCCTGTGTGTCATCGCTGCCTCCGTTTTGGCGGCAAAGGCGTTTTCCCGTACTCGTGCGCTGAAAGCGACTATCCTCGCCCTAAAGACCAGCGTCGAGATTCTCGATCAGCGGCTGTCCCGGTTTGAGGATCTGCGGGCGAGCGTGCCCGAGGCGCCATTACCTGAGGCGCCTCCCGACGAAACGGTCGGGGTGTCGGCTCCCTTTCCCGCTCAAATGGCCGCGCCTCTGGCGCCGGTTCCTGCCGGAAAGGGCTGGGAGGAGATCCTGGTCGAGAATTGGCTGGTGTGGGTGGGCGGTGTCGCGTTGGCGTTGGGCGGTGCCTTTCTCGTCAAATTGTCGATCGATTACGGTCTCCTGATACCCGGAGTGCGCGTCGCCCTCGGCGCGCTGCTCGGGCTTACGCTATGGGCCGGCGCGGAATGGATCGTGTGGGGTGAACCTGTCGAGGCGCGCTCGTCCAACGTCTCCCAGGCGCTTGCTGCCGCCGGCGCGGCGACGATCTTCGCGAGCCTCTACGCCGCCTACCAGCTCTACAGGCTGCTGCCGCCCGCGCTGGCCTTCCCGTTGCTCGCCCTCACAGCCGCGGCGACCGTGCTGATGTCGTTGCAGCACGGGCCCTTTGTCGCGGTTCTGGGCCTGGCCGGAGCCTTTGCGGTGCCGGCAATGGTCAGCAACGAACAGCCCTCCGCGCTCGCGCTGTTCGCCTATCTGATCCTCGTCGGCGCCGGCTCGCTGGCACTGCTGCGGCATCGCGCGTGGTGGTGGTTGGCCTGGATTGCGCTGGCAGGTTCGATCGGTTGGGCCCTGTTGTGGCTGGCGATGCTTTATGACCGGGCGGACGTCTGGGTGGTCGGCGGCTATTTGTTGGGTCAGATTGGTCTCTTCGCTGCGCTGCGCCGCGGCATCCCGGGTGTGCCGTTCCTGGAAGGCGTGATCGACGAGCCGGCCGTGCGCTCCGTCGTCAGAACCGCTTTCTGGGCGATATCGACCGCTGCTCTCGTCCTGGTCCAGGTCGATTCAAACGGCACGGTCGCGCTCGGCTGCGCGTTTCTGACGGCACTCTCGCTGCTCGCCTTTGCCTACCGCGACAGCCGGCTCGACGATGTTGTAGCCGCTGCCGGCACCCTGGCGGCGGCGCTGCTCGCCTTCTGGAGCCTGCCGTTGCCGGTGGATCAGCGGGTTGGCCTTTTGCATAACCTCCCGCCCGAAGAGGTCGGCCGTTTCCTCACGGTTGCGATGGCCTTTGGCCTGCTGTTGGGAGCCGGTGGTTTCGCGGCCCTGGTGCGAGTGCGGCGGCGGAGCCGGTGGGCCGCTCTGTCGGCCGCGGCGCCGCCGATCCTTCTTGCTCTCTCGTACTGGCGGATGGCCGCCTTCGGCTTCGATCCCGACTGGACGGTCGTCGCGCTCGCTTTGGCAGCGATGGAACTGGCCGCAGTCTGCTGGGCGGCGCAGCGCCGCGACGGCGAGGCCGAGAACGAGCTGGTGCTGGCTGCCTATGCGGTGGGCGTGCTCGGCTGCACGATCCTTGCCGCAGTCTTCGTCCTCGAGAATGCCTGGTTGACGGTGGCCCTAGCGCTGCACTTGCCGGCGCTCGCCTGGGTCGAGGGTCGCCTGCGGTTGCCTGTCCTGCGCCATGTCGCGCTCGGGATCGCCGCCGTCGTGCTGGTCCGGCTGACCCTCAACCCGGAAGTCCTGCGCTATGCATTGTCGGACACCCTGATCTTCAACTGGCTGCTCTATGGCTACGGCCTCCCTGCGGTCGCGTTCATCCTTGCCACTCGGCAATTCGGCAGCCGTGCCGACGATCTGTTGGTGAAGGTGCTCGAGGCCGGAAGCGTCGTCTTCTCGGTGCTGCTGGTGACCCTCGAGCTGTGGCATGCGCTGAGGGATCGCCCGCTGCGTTTCGAACTGGACAATTTCACTCTTAACGCAGTCGAGGCGATAGCCTGGCTCGCAATGGCTTGGTGGCTACTGCACCTCGGCGAACGCCGCGAGCGGATGGTATTGCGGTGGAGCGGCGCCATCCTATTCGCAGTCGCGACCGTCTTCGCGGTCGGCTGGCAGGGGATCTTCCTCAATCCGGTGATGCCTTTTTTTGGCGCGCCGGTCGAAGGCTGGTTCCTCCTCGACTCGCTGTTCCTGGCCTATGCGATCCCGGCGATGCTTTACGCCGTGCTCGGCTTTTATCGGCTGGGTCCGCGCGCCCTTTGGCAGGCCGCGATGGTTCTCGCTGCCGGCTTCGCCTTTCTCTGGGTGACACTGGAAGTGCGCCATTTCTTCCAAGGCGATCGCTTGAACCAAGGCTTTACCGGCGAAGTGGAATGGTACGCCTACTCGGCAGTCTGGCTCGCCTTCGCCGCGGCTGGGCTCGGGGCGGCGCTGAGATGGCGCAGCCCTTGGCTGCGCCGGGCCTCGTTGCTCGGCCTCGGCCTGGTCGTCGGCAAAGTATTTCTGTCCGACATGGCCGATCTCAGCGGGGCGCTGCGGGCGCTTTCCTTTATTGGTCTCGGCGCAGTTCTGGTCGGCATCGGCTACGCCTGTCGGCGGCTGCAGCCATTCCAGCCCTACCCCGGATCAACCTCGTAGGAAGTAAGGCCAGACTCGGCGACCCATGTTTGTCGGGGATCAGCGTTGGCCGAGATTGGTCAGCGTCGGGAGATATTGCTGCGCGATCTCCGGCGACGAGGTCAGGACGGTAAAGCTGCTGCCTCCTCCTATGCGGTTCGCTTGCCAGTTGGCTTCCCACTGAACCTGCACGTAAGTCTGCGTCCCCGGCTCGAGCTGGAGTGTGTCGTGTTCGCGAGTGGGGGTTCCGAAGGGCTGCACCGTAAACCTGTACTTTCCCGGCGGGAAATTGTGGAAAAAGGCGGTTCCCTGCGCGATCTGACCAACGGGCGCGCCATTCGCGTAAATTATCGGCTCCGCTGCATAAACATTGCCCCCCGTCGGATCCGACTGCCTGAAAAACCAAACCCTCGCCATCCCGGGTTCGACCGGCGGAGGTGGCGCCTGCGAGGTTGCCACATTCGCCTGCGGGCTGCAGCCGGCAAGCACAAGCAGGCCGAGCGCGGCGAGCCCCGGCCATATGAGACGTCGTGACTTCATCTGTGATCTCCCCGTCGGCGATTATGGCTGAGGCCAGGATCTCCGATGGCGTCGGCCGCCGACTTGGTGCATCTTATGAACGCATCTGGACACTAGCAACATGCCCCTGACAATCGTCACCACGAGCTGGGACGACGGCCATCATACCGATTTGCGGCTCGCCGACCGTCTCGCCGCGTATGCGCTGAAGGGCACCTTTTACGTTGCGCTGAATCATCCCGGCAACAAGGACATCGAGGATGACGAGATCCGCGCGCTGCAGCGGATGGGCATGGAAATCGGCTCGCACACCTTGTCGCACCGCCTGCTGACCGGCCGCTCGGCCGAAGAGGTTCGTTACGAGCTAAGAGAGAGCAAGGCACGCCTAGAGAACATTGGCGGGGTCCCGGTCGTCGCATTTTCCTATCCCGAGGGCGCCTTCACGCCGGCAGCCTGCGCGGCCCTCGCCGAAACCGGCTACACCCTCGGGCGTACCACGATGGCGTTCCGCACGCCGACGAAGTTCGATCCTGCCCGCATGCCGATCTCGATCGATTTCCGCCGCGCCTCGCGCGTCGGGTTGGCGCGTCACGCGTTGCGCGACGCCAATATCGCCGGCCTTGCCGACTGGGTGCGTCTCGCGCGGCTGGAAACCGACCCGGTAAAGCTGGGCAAGCTGCTCTTCGACGCTGCCCTCGCTAATGGCGGCATTTTTCACGTCAATGCCCGTTCCTGGGAGATCGACGGTAATGGTCTCTGGCAGGACCTGGACGCTCTGATCAGCCATGTCGCACACCGTCCGGGTGTGCATTATGCGACAAACAGCGAGGCGCTGAGCCTCACGCAGCTCGAGCCGCAGTGCGGGCACGCAAAAGCCGCTTGAGTCTCGCCTTGATGCCCAATCGCGCGGCTGCCGCGGCGCAGCGGTCCGATCCGGCAATGCAGCAGCGGTGGGCCAGCAACTTGATCAGGTGGCCCAGTGTCGGCTGAAAAAAGAACACGGTCGCGCACAGCTGCGAGGCCGTCGCGAACAGGCGTTTGTATTGCGCCTCGCCCGAACCGAAATCGAGCACCGCAAAGCGTCCTTCGCCGGCAAGCGACCGTACCATTTCGTGGACCAGCACGATGCCGGGCGACCACGTGGCAAGTGCGGGGTCGTAGCCGGTAAAGGCGAAACGCAGGCAGTCGTCCACCGCCGTGCAATAACCGAATGCAATAGGCTGCTCGCGGTGAAACAGAAGATAGCCGCGCATCGTGCCCCGCGCGGCATGCTCGTCGAGCTCGGCGCGAAAGGCATCCGCGTCCGGCAGCCCGCGCGCGAGCAAGCGATCCTGATAGGTCTTCGCCGACAGAGGCCGGGCGAGGGCATAAAATTTGCGTGCCTCTTGCGGCGTGGAGTAGCGGCGAAACTCGA
This sequence comes from Alphaproteobacteria bacterium, assembly GCA_005884825.1. Lineage (GTDB taxonomy): Bacteria > Pseudomonadota > Alphaproteobacteria > ATCC43930 > CGMCC-115725 > AP-15. Next base: position 1,815 of record VAZT01000406.1, on the reverse strand, counting down.
TCGCTTCGCCGCTGGCCTGCAAATACCGCCGCAGCTTGCGCTGGATTTCGTGACGATGGTGTCGAGACAACCCGCGTAGATATTCGTCGAAGGAGGAACGGTCCAGCTCGATATAGTAATGGTTGTCAGTCGCCAGTGTGTAACGCAGGTATCGGCGGGTAAGGTCCAGCGGGGCCGGCCGGGCGCTTACCGGAAAGGATGGAAGAATTATTGCGGCGTGGCGTTGCAGCAGCGGGACGATCGCAGCAGTGGTCTCGTCGAGCGATGTCTTGATCCGGGTGACGTGGGTGAGAAGCTCGAGACCCTCGCACCAGGTTTCGTGAAAACAGTATTCGCCGAACGTAAATCTTAGACTGCGGCGGGCCGGCAGCCATTCCAACGCTGGCGCCGGGACAACCGCCATTGGGCTCGAGGCGGTAATGGGGTTCTCTTGGGGTTACTCAGCCGCCACAAGGTAATCCATCGCGGCGGCGACGCCGCCCTTGCCGTGCGGCACGCCGCACAGTTCAAGCGCCATTTCAACCGCGGCGAGGGCGCCGAGGATCATCGGCTCGTTCAGATCGCCGAGATGGCCGATGCGGAAGACGTGGCCCTTGAGCCGGTCGAGCCCGCCGCCGAGCGACACGTTGAACTTGTCGAGGCACAGCTGGCGGACTTTGTCGGCGTCGTAGCCGTCGGGCACCTGGACGGCGGTGATCGAATCGGATTGGGCCCGCGGGTCGATCGCGAAGATCTCGGGTCCGTCGTTCTGCCGCCAGACGCGCACCGCGCGCCGGGTTGCCTCGGCCAGGCGATGATGGCGCGCAAAGATGTTGTCGAGCCCCTCTTCCTCGATCATCCGCAGCGCTTCTTGCAGTCCGTAGAAAAGGTGCACCGGCGCGGTGCCGTTCCAATAAGCCTGCGAGGCTTCACCGAGCAGCCGCCGCCAATCCCAATAGACCCGCGGCAGCTTGGCTTCGGCGCTGGCCGCCACGGCGCGGGTGCTGACGCCGGTAAAGGCCATGCCGGTCGGCAGCATCAGCCCCTTCTGTGAGCCAGCGACCACGACGTCGACGCCCCATTCATCCATGCGGAAATCCATCGACCCCAGCGACGAGATTACATCGACGAGAAAGAGCGCCGGGTGTTTGGCGGCGTCGATTGCGCGCCGCAAGCTGGCTATGTCGTTGAGCACACCGGTCGAGGTCTCGTTGTGGACCACCAGCACCGCCTTCAGCGCATGCTCGCCGTCCTCGCGCAGCCGGCTCTCCAGTTTGGCGGGGCTGACGGCGCTGCGCCAGTCGTTGGGCAAGGTCTCGACTTCGAGCCCGAATGCTTCGGCCCGCATGCCCCAGTTCAGCGAGAAGTAGCCGCTTTCGACGACCAGCACCTTGTCGCCCGGCGAGAACAGATTGACCAGCGCCGCCTCCCAGGCTCCGTGTCCGGAGGCGGTGTAGGCGAGAACCGTCTGGTCAGTCTTGAATACGCGTTTCAGGCCGGCGAAGCATTCCTTGGCAATCGTCTTGAACTGCGCAGCGGTGAAGTCGATAGCTCCGCGGTCCATCGCCCGCAGGACTCGGTCCGGGATATTGGTCGGCCCGGGATTTTGGTAGAAATGGTACCCACGACTGACCGCCATCTTCAATCTCCAGTTCCTTTCCATGCGCTGCGTTTTATACGGCGGGCGCGTCCGGTCCGCGTCCTGCGGCAGTGTTGCCAGAGCTTTTAACCAGAATGCGAAAGAGGCAGGCTATGAGCCTGCCTCTTCGCGTTAGTCGGTTCCTCCCTAAACTCGGGCGGCATGACTCCCTGGGTAGGGATTGATATTACCTGCGC
>VAZT01000284.1 GCA_005884825.1 Alphaproteobacteria bacterium | reverse complement strand
GCCGCTGTCCGGCGGCCGGCTTCTCTGTCGATGGCAGGCCGTCACGGGGCCCTTGCCAGCATGTCGATGATGCGCAGCGCCAAAGGTGTGCCGATCACAATCATCAAGGAGGGCAAAATAAACGCCATCAACGGCACAGTCATGAGGACGGGAAGGCGCGCCGCGCGCTCTTCGAAGCGCACCAGACGTTCGGTTCGCATCTCGGCCGCCACGGCTCGCAGCGATCCGGCAAGTGGTGTACCGAACCTGATCGATTGGTTGAGCGCGGCAACGATGCCGCGCAGGCTAGGAATACCTGCTCTCTGCGCGAGATTGTCGAACGCTTGATCGCGTACTGCCGATATGCGCATCTCTGCCGCCGTAGCAGCGAACTCTTCAGCAACCTCGGGATTGGAGGAGCGGAGAACGCGGCTGACCTGCTCGATCGCGTGGTCCAAGCTGAGACCGGCCTCGGCGCAGATAACGAGCAGATCGAGCGCGTCGGGTATACCAGTTTCTAGACGCACGCGCCGCCTTGCCGCCAGCCGGGAGAGGACCACGTCGGGACCACGCCAGCCGAGGATAGCGGCGCCCATCAGCAACCCCAATCTAATCGGGGTAGCTCCGACGAAGAAATGACACCATTCGAGCACCAGCCAACAGAGTGGGAAAAACACCATGGCGCTACACAGCTTGGCCGTGAGCAGGGCGGCCAGATGGCCATGTCCCTTTATCCCCGCCGCGACGAGCGCGGCTAACAACCTCTCTTGGGCTGCCGTGCCAATGACGCGAGTTGCCGCCACCGTCGTTCCGAGCCATTGATACCAGGGCAGCCGGGGCGCCTCTGAGGGCTCGGCGAAGTGGTTTGGTCCGCGGCCCAGCGCCTCTAGAAGGCGGCTCAGACGACCCTCCGACTGCGCGATCCGTCCGAGATTGAGCACCGACAGCACGGCCGCCGTCAGAGCGATTGCAAGAGCGCAAGTATCAGGGGACCTGAACTGCATTTCGCCAAGACGGATCGCGAGGTAGGTATCGGCGACGGAGGTCAGCCATTCGAGGAAGGCCTTGGACATAGCTAGCGCAGATTTCTCTTTATTAGAGCGCGCATCCCAGCAATCCCCGTCAGCAAGCTGGCGACGGCGATCCCGAGCATGAAGCGGCCGCGCGGGTCAAAAAACAGAACCGTAATAAGATCTCGGTTGATCAGGAAGAGACCCACTCCCGCGACAAAGGGAGTGGTCGCCACAATCGCGGCGGAGGCATGTGCCTCGGCGGTCAGCGCTCGGGCTTTCAGACGCAGGGCCTTTCGTTGCCGAATAATACCGCCGAGATTGGAGAGGGTTTCAGCGATGCCGCCGCCAGTCTGGCGTTGCAGGAGCAAACTAACGGCAAAGAACCGGAAATCCGGCACACGGATCCGGTCGGCGGCGTGCTGCAGCGCTTCTTCCAACTCGGTGCCGATGCGCAGCTCGTCCACTAGTTGCTGAAACTCGGTGCCGACCGGCGGCCCAACCTCATGAGTTACGAGTTCGATTGCCTCGGGTGCGGGTAGACCGGAGCTGACAGCGCGGACGATCAGATCGAGTGCGTCCGGAAATATGTCCAGGAATTTCCGTTGGTATCGGCTCTGTGCAGACCGAAGGAGCAAGGCTGGAGCACCTATCGCCGCTGCGGCACCAAGGGCGATGGCGAGCACGGAGTGAACCGATGCCGCGAGGGCGACCAGTCCGATTACTGCCACTGTGCCAATTCCCGTTGCGACGAGGTGCGCCGGTCGAATGCGATTGCCAGTCGCTGCAAAGGCAAGGTCGAGGCGTCTTGATAGGACAATCGGCAGCGCTTTGCGCTGCGGCCTCGATCTCCGCAGCGAGACGACGGGCCCATCAGCGCTGAAGGCGGTCATTGCGATCGCACTCAGGCGGGACTCGAGATCCGCTCTGCGGCGCTCTGAGCGCAGCACCCGAAGAATCGCGCAGCCGAGCAGAACCGTCGTGATCAGAGCGGCGAGCAGAATTGGATCGAACACTTCAGGTCTCCCCAATACCAAGCGCGTCGAGGAGGTCTCTTTCCAAGCCGAAGCGTGCTGCGCGCACGATGAAATCCGGGCGCATCCGCGTCGACTCGAAGCAGCCCTGGATGCCGCTGGCGAGACGCTCGCCGCGATACTGAAAACCGAAGAGCTCTCGGGTCGTGATGACCTCGCCTTCCATGCCTGCGATCTCGGCAACGCTCTGCACCCGGCGGATGCCGTCCCGCATGCGTTCGATATGCACGATCAGATTGACTGCGCTGGCGATCTGCATGCGGATCGCCCTAAGCGGCAGACTCAGATTGGCCATCATCACCATGTTCTCGACCCGGTAGAGCGCGTCGCGCGGCGAGTTGGCGTGCACTGTCGACATCGACCCGTCGTGCCCGGTGTTCATCGCCTGCAGCATGTCGAAGGCCTCGGCGCCGCGGACCTCCCCGACGATGATGCGGTCGGGGCGCATGCGCAACGCGTTGCGCAAGAGCTCGCGCTGCGTGACCTGACCGACTCCTTCGATGTTAGGCGGGCGCGTTTCCATCTGCACGACGTGAGGCTGCTGCAGACGCAGCTCAACGGCGTCTTCGACCGTGATCACCCGCTCGTCGCAGTCGATGTGTTGAGACACCGCATTCAGCAATGTCGTCTTGCCGGAGCCGGTGCCGCCAGAGATCAGCATGTTGAGGCGTGAGCGTGCGGCGATCTCCAAAAGCCGCGCCGCCTCTGGCGACAGATTCTGCTGTCGGACCATCGCGTCGAGCGTTAGAGTCTGCTTCGGGAATTTGCGGATTGAAATCGACCCGCCGTTCAGCACCAGCGGCGGCAAGACGATGTTGACCCTGCTGCCGTCAGCGAGGCGGGCGTCGACCATCGGGCTCGCTTCGTCGATGCGCCGGCCAATCGCGGTGGCGATCCGCTGCGCGATGCTGGCGAGATGTTGCGCATCGCGAAAGCGGGCCGTGGTCTTTTCCAGCTTCCCATTCCGCTCGACATAGATATCAAACGGCCCGTTTACCAAGATATCGGTGATTTCCTCGTCATCGAGGAAAGGTTCGAGAGGACCAAGCCCGACCATGTCGTCGCTGAGGTCAGCGGCGAGCGCCATTTCCTCCAGCTTATTGAGTTGAACACGATCCTCGGTCGCAATCTCGTTCACTAGCTTGGCGATCTCGCGGCGCAACGCAGCGCGCGGAATTCGGCCGGCGACCGTCGGGTCGATCCGCGACAGCAGAACCGTGCGAATTCGCTCCTTCAGCTCGCTCAATGAGGCTAAATCGACGATCGTTGCCGCGAATTCCGTAACGCCATCGGGTACTAGGACGAGACCCGCGCGCTGCGGAGCGGGAGCATTGCGCCCAAAGCCAGTCGTCATCATATGGCGAACCTCCACCACCGCTTGCGCCCTATTGCGCGGCCGGAAATTTCCCCGGCAAGCGCTGCAACCACCTCCGTCAAAGCGCCGCGTCGCAACGGTCCTGGTGCCGTGAACAGTCTCGGCCGGAACGGAATTACAAAATTCGGCTGCAGTTTGACTTTGGCCATGTCCGCCAAGGTCATTGCCCGGCGGCCGCCCTCGCCGTTGCGGTTGACGACGAGCATGTTGGAGTGCTCGGCACGAGCTGCACTGAAGCCCTCACGCAAGCGCACCGTATCGCGAACCGAGCGCAGCGTCTGATCGGCCACAATTATGCGAATATCGGCGGTGTCGAGCGCTTGCCAAAAAGCCGTGCCGGGGACTCGCGGCACATCGGCGACAATGTAGTGAAACTGCGTGCGCAGGACGCCAACCAGCTTGTCAACTGCCTCGGCGGTGAATTCTGAGTCGACGCGCAAAGGCTCTTCTGCGCTGAGCACAAACAGGCGCTCCCCGTGAAGCGCCATCGTCCGGTCGAGAAAGACGCTGTCGATGCGCAGCGGGTTAGCTAGCGCTTCCCGCAAGCCGGGCGTTGGCCTGAGGTTTAACGCAAGGGCGCAGTCGCCGGTGTGCAGATCGAGGTCGAGGAGCATGACCCGGCGGCTCTGCTGATCGGCCAAATGCAGCGCGAGATGGATGGCCAGGGTTGTCGCGCCGACACCGCCGCGGGCACCAACCACGGCAACGACCTTTCCGAGCTTCCGGCTTATTGGGCTTGCTTCGTCCGAGGCAGGCGCCTGAATCAATGCCTTGGACAGTAGTTGCGCGGTTATTGGCTTGACGATGTATTCGCTGACTCCCGCCCGTACCAGATCGCGATAAAGGGCGATGTCATTTTTGTCGCCTATCGCGATCACCATGACACCAGGCTCACAAAGCTCGGCAAGGTCATGGATTTGCGAGGCCGGCATCTCAGCGCCGCTGATATCGACGATAATGCTCTCGGGCGATCGTTCAGCCCCAAGGTATCGAATTGCCCCGGCGAGGCCTCCGCGCCTGATCATCGGGCTAGGAACCGGGAGCTGCGCGAGACATGAGCTCAATGACGCTTCGCTCTCTCCGTCCAACACGAACGCCATCAACCGCGCACGGCTCGCCGGTTGTCTGACCGCCTTCTCTATTGGCCCTGGGGTCTGAAGCGGGCTCTTCAAGGTCTGGAGGGCATTAATCACGCAGCTATCCCAGACACAGTTCCCTTGAACGAAAGAATTCGCGCTCTCTGGAAATTCTGCCCGGG
>VAZT01000283.1:9091-11421 GCA_005884825.1 Alphaproteobacteria bacterium | reverse complement strand
TTGACGAAAGATGTGCTGCGGCACCATCTCCGGCGATGGCTATGCACATCGACGATTTCGATTTCGCGCTGCCGCGCGAGCGGATTGCGCTGCACCCGTGCGAACCGCGCGATGCGGCGCGGCTGCTGGCCATCCCCGCATCGGGTGGGTTTGAAGACCACCGGATCTCGGACCTGCCGGCACTGCTGCGCCCGGGCGATCTTCTCGTCTTCAACGATACCAAGGTGATCCCGGCGCGGCTGACCGGTCGGCGCGGCGATGCTGCGGTCGAGGTCACGCTCTACCGTGACATCGGCGGCGGCTCATGGCGCGCGTTTGCCAAGGGCGCGCGGCGCTTGCGGACCGGCGACCGCCTCGTTTTCGCCGAGGGCTTTGCCGCCGCGGTCGGCGAGAAGCACCCCGAGGGTGACGTGACCTTGCGGTTCGAGCTCGACGCCGAGGCTTTTCGGGCGGCGCTCGCCCGCCACGGCTCGATGCCGCTGCCGCCCTACATCAAGCGGCGGCGCGGCGGCGATCCGCGCGACCGCCGTGATTATCAGACGATCTTCGCCCGCGCCGAGGGGGCCGTTGCGGCACCGACCGCCGGACTTCACTTCACCCCCTGCCTCCTCGAGGCGCTCGCCCGTCACGGGATCCGCTGGACCACGCTGACCTTGCATGTCGGGCCCGGCACCTTTCTGCCGGTCAAGGTCGCCGATCCGCGCGACCACCCGATGCACGCCGAATGGGGGATTGTTTCGGCCGAGACCGCCGAACGGATCGCCGCGGCTCGGCGCGAGGGCGGGCGCATCATCGCGGTCGGGACGACGAGCCTGCGCCTCCTCGAAACCGCCGCAGCCGAGAACGGCGAGGTGCGGCCCTTTGCCGGCGACACCCGGTTGTTCATCATGCCCGGCTACCGCTTCCGCGCGATCGACCTGCTGCTGACCAATTTCCACCTGCCGCGTTCGACCCTGTTTATGCTGGTGGCCGCACTCGCCGGGCTCGAACGCATCAAATCCGCCTACGCTCACGCCGTTGCCGGCGGCTATCGCTTCTTTTCCTATGGCGATGCCTGCCTGATCGAGCGTCCCCGATCTGGGGTGTGACACTCACCCACCTGCAGGCTTGGTCCCCCCTCTCCCCCGGTCTGGGGCGCTAAACCGCTCGGGCAGTGGCGGCTTTCGCGGCGTTGTCGTAGACCAGTTTCGCCGTCGCGATGTCTTCGATCGCGAGCCCTACCGACTTGAACACTGTCGTCTCGGACAATGGCGCCGCTTTGGTTCCGGCAAAGAGCTCACCAGCCTCGGCGTAGATCTTCGCTCCGGAAAGGATCACATCGCCCGACTCCTCGAGGACGGCCTCGCGTGAATCCACGACGAGGATGTTGGCCATGGCCCGGTCGTCGAGCTCGCGCCAATTGGGCCGCGGCGAGCCGACCGCATTCACGTGCGCTCCCGGCTTGAGCCAATCTCCTTGGAGAATCGGCCGAAGCGCGTTCGTGGCGGTCACGATTACATCCGCATCGCAAACCGCGTCCGCGATAGGCATCGCCTTGGCATTGTGCTGCTCGGCGAAGCGCTCGGCATGCGCGGCAGTACGGCTCCACACGCGGATATCGTCGAAATGCCGCACCCGGGAGAGCGCCCGCAAATGGGCATGTGCCTGCACTCCGCTGCCGACCAGCGCCAGCACGTGAGCGTCGGGGGCCGCCAGATATTTCGTAACGGCCGCCGAGACTGCCGCCGTGCGCATCTCCGTAATCAGCCGGCCGTCCATGACCGCCAGCGGTTCGCCGGTGTCGGGACGAAGCAGCAGGATCATGGCGTGATGCGTCGCGGTGCCGGTGCCCTCGTTGCCCGGGTAGAAGCTGACGAGCTTCGCGCCCATTGCCTCGTGCGCCACCGCCGGCATTATGCCGAGATAGCGCTTTCCTTCTTCCACGGTCAGCATATTGCGCACGGGCTGCACGACTTGTCCGAGCGAGAACTCGGCGAGCGCATTCTCCATTACCGGGATCAATTCATCCCACTGCAGCAACGCCCGAACCTGTTGCTCGTCCAGATACAGCACGACCGATAGGCCGCTGTCGCGGCAGGGTTGGATGTTAGCGTGCCGCGCTCGCTGTCTTCTCCCGCATCATTGCGATGAGGCCGCGCACTTGACCGCCGTTGCGCTGCACGACCGAGGCGAATTCGGAGCGCTGAGTGGTCATCATGCTGATGCCTTCGACGATAATGTCAGTGATCTTGTAGGTTCCGTTGTCGGCTACCAGTCGCCAATCGAGCTTCATTGGGGAAGCGGCGCCTGGGGTGATCACGTCGGTCGACACGATGACGCCATCGCCGTCG
>VAZT01000283.1:0-9066 GCA_005884825.1 Alphaproteobacteria bacterium | reverse complement strand
GAAATCGGTGTGGAACAACTCGCGGAACCGCGCCTCCCTCATCGCCGGGTCGGTCTTGTTGTTGAGCACCTCGACGGCGCGGTCCCAGAGCGTGTTCATGAAGGCGACGGCATCGGCAGGATTGACTGCTGGTGGCGCTGCCATGGATGTCGTCGCGAACAGGACGAAAATACCGGTCAGAAGGGAACGGCGAATCATGTCAGTTTGACCCCCCAAGTGAGAGGATGATCTTAGCGCGAAAGCCGATGTTCGGACACTCGGAATTAATGGTCGCTTAAGGTTACCGGTCTTGACCGTTTTTTGACGATGGCGCGTGGTAACCGTTGGCGGAAAGGGGTGAGTTCCCTACATTCTTAGCGAATTTCGCAGAAAGGGCGAGCAAGATGTGGCCGTTCATGCGTGATAAGCTGGCCGTCCCGCGGCCCGAGGACTGTCTGCCTGGACGGAGCCAGCCGATGCCGGTACCCGAGCACCATTACGTCAACCGCCATCCGCTTGCCGGGCCTTATCCCGCCGGCATGAAAACGGCTCTCTTCGGACTCGGCTGCTTCTGGGGTGCGGAGCGGGTGTTCTGGCAGGCGCCCGGTGTTTGGGTTACCGCGGTGGGCTACGCCGGCGGGTCGACGCCGAACCCGACCTACGAAGAGGTGTGCAGCGGACTTACCGGCCACACCGAAGCCGTGCTCGTGGCCTATGATCCAAAACTCACGAATTACCAGGCATTGCTCAAGCTGTTCTGGGAGAGCCATGACCCGACCCAGGGCATGCGCCAGGGCAACGACGTCGGGACGCAATACAGGTCAGCGATCTACACATTCTCGCCGGAGCAGCAGGCCGCCGCCGAGGCGTCACGGCAGGCCTATCAGGGTCAGCTCGACTCCGCAGGATTGGGCAAGATCACCACCGAGATCCGCGAAGCTCCGCCCTTCTACTTTGCCGAGGGATATCATCAGCAGTACCTGGCGAAGAACCCCAATGGATATTGCGGCCTCGGCGGCACCGGCGTCGCCTGTCCGATGCCCGCGACAATCGCTGCCGATTAGATTCTCCTGAAACCGGCCTAATTCCGCCAGAACGGCGTCGCATCGTTCAGCCGCCGCCGATGTCGGCGATGCTTTCGTTCCCTGCCGGCGAGCATTTGGTCGTGTGCTTCGAGCACGGCAACCCAGGCGTGGGCGGCGGGGCTTCGCGGGTCGATCTGGGCAAGGAGCTCGGTGACAAATTCGTGCGCGACGCGGACGTCATTCGCATAGCCGAGGTCGCTCTGGAGGCGTTTGAGGCGACCGACAAACCTCTCTACGCCGTCGTTGTCGAACAGGCTGCCGAAAAGCTCGATCGTGTAGCGAAGCTTCTTAACTGCAATTCTCAGTTTGTGCCGCTCGCGGGGCGCAAGGCTGCCGAACCCCTTCCCGCGTTGCCTTACCTTGCGCCGGCGCCGATCGAGCACGCCGGGCGCAATTGCACCGATCGGAGAGGTCATCGCATCCAGCTCATCCGATGCCGAGCGCCGACGCCAGCCCGACCCCTCGAACCACCGCAACAGACGCAGCATGCTGGCGGTATAACGCGGCGATAGAATGGCTTGATTGATCTGGTCGTATGCGGCAACCCGCCTCCGATCGAGGGCGGCGGCGAGGCCGTCCCAACCAGGTTCGTCCGGAAGTCCGGTACGGGCTGGCGGCACCAATTCGGCTGCGAAAACATCCAGGTTGCGGGCCGGCCCCAGCGCGCCGCCGAGCCAACGAAGCTCCTCGGTGACCCACTGGACGTCCTCTTGCGGAAGGAATTTCTTCAGCGAGGAAATTGCCGAGCGGAGGCGCCGCACGGCCACCCGCATCTGGTGAACGCCCTCCGGCTGGGCGAAGAGCACGGCGGGCTCGTTGCGCAACAGCTGCGCAAGGCAGCCGCGGCCGATCTTTTGCAGAGCGGCCTCGACCGTCATCTCGGGATCGAGACCGAGGGGCTCTGCGTGAACCGCCGGGGGAGCGGCATCGCCGCACTCCATCAAGCGGTAGCCCCGTTCCGATTTGCTGCGCGTCTCGATCCGAAGCGGGGCCACCTCCAGCAGCTGCGCGGCGACGTCGTAGAGAGCGGCGGCGTTACCGTCCTTGAGCTCGAGTTCCATCTCGCTGATCGGCTCGGCCTTGTGCTTGCCGGCCGCCCGGATCTCGCCCTCGTCGATCGCCGCCTCTATCGCCGTTCCCGGCAGCGGTTCGATCGCGAAGATTGTGCGGGCGACTTCGGTCACGAAAACTGGCCGCAGATCGGCGGCCGCACCCTCCGGCAAGCGCGGCCCGCTCTGCGCCGCATCGGGGTCCGGTCGACCCTCGGCGACCCGATCTTCCCACTCGCCGCGCGCCAGGAGATCCCCCGCAGCAAGGTCTCCCTTCTTGACGGTCTGCAAGAAATGCCCGCCCTGATCGCGGACCCGCAGGGTGAGCCCGCGCTGCTTGAGCGCCGAGTCCGGCGTGTCGTAATAGGTGCTGGTCAGCCTTTCTTGTGTGCTGACCCGCGCCATCGCCATGAGCGCGCGTTTCAGTTGTGGCAGATCGGCCGGCCGGGCAGCGAGCTTGAGTTCGACTTCCGTCGAAATGGCAGCCTCCCGTCTTATCCGAGGATTAACCGCGAACGCCGCAGGATAATCCTCGGATCCTCCGAAATGGTGCGGCTCATCGCCACCGGTGTTGCCGCTACTCGGCCGCCGCTCGCGCCGGTTCCTTGAGCCCGCTCATGTAATCGACGCTGACGGGCTGGTTCGTCTCGAACGGGCTCTTGAGGTCGAGTTCCTTGGCCATCTCGCGGACCGCCGGGAACACCTCCTGCCCCAAGAGGCGGATGCAGGTCTTCGCGTCCTCGTGGGTAACATTCCCGTCATTCCCCCAGACGCCGAGAATGCCGGGCCGCGTCTCTTCGAGCAGGATGCGCAATTTGGCGATCACCTGTTTTGGCGTGCCGGCGATGATCATCAGATCCTCGAGCTGCTTTTCCAGCTCCGGGCGATAGCGGGGGTTTTTCGACCGGCCGGAGGCGAACTCGACAAAGGCACGGCGGTTTTCGGGGCTGCCGTAACCCGAGGGCGTGCTCCACACCGGGTGAGCGAGACCGGTGAATTCGCCCTGCATCCACCTGAATTGGGCGGCATTCGCGAGCGCCTTCTCCTCGGTCTCGGCGACGTGGATTTGTTTCAACATCCCGTGATAATCCGGACCGCCGGTAAAGCCGGCCTCGGCTGCGACGTTGTCGTAGATTTCCCAGATCCGTTTCGTCCGATCGATCGGCGTGTTGAGCGCGATATAGGGATAGCCGCGCTGCGCCGCCCAAATGACCGTCTCGGGGCTGATGACACCCGGGATCCACACCCGCGGATGCGGCTTCTGCAACGGCACGGCCCACGGGTTGACGACGCGGTGCTGGTAATGCGTGCCCTCCCAGCGGAACGGCCCCTGGCGCGTCCACGCGGCGACGATCAAATCGTGGGCCTCCTGAAAGCGCTCCCGGTTGAAGGCCGGGTTGACGCCGGCGGCGAGCTGCTCCTGGCCGCCGCCGCGCACAAAGCCCGAAACCAGCCGGCCCTTGGAGATCATGTCGATCATCGACAGTTCCTCGGCAAGCCGCACCGGATTGTCGGCCAAAGGCAGCGGGTTGCCGAGGAGGATGATCTTCGCGTTTTTGGTCGCCGCGGCAAGGATCGAGGCAAAGATGTTGCACTTCGCCTGCATGCAGAACGGCGCGTTGTGGTGCTCGTTCAGCATGAAGCCTTCGATGCCCATCTCCTCGGCATAGATGTAATGCTCGAGGTATTCGTTATAGAGCCGGCTCCCGGCCACCGGGTCGAAGTATTTGTTGGAAAACATCAGCGCCGTGGCGCCGAACTTCAGACCCTCGTCGGCCGGATAGGCCGACATCGGCTGCTCGGTGAAGTACATCAGTTGCATGAGTTTCTCCGTCTCTGGCGTGGTTCGGCGCTGGCGTCCCGTAAAAGAGGAGGAATGATAAACGCTGCCGACAAAGATCGCATCTCCGGAGAATCGGCCGGAGCCACGTTTCCAGCCTTTGGCGATCAGCTCCAGCGCGGCCTTGCGCCGCCCGTCATCCCACCATCGATCACCAGCTCCGCGCCGGTCATGTAGCTGGACGCATCCGACGCGAGAAAGAGCACGCCGTTTGCGATGTCTTGCGGTGTCCCGGCCTTGCCGAACGGCACCCCGGCTTGGGCGATCTCGTTCGGATCGATCGGCACGTTGCGGCCGGCCGAACCGGCTATTTTTGTCCAAATCGGCGTATCGATGACCCCCGGATGGACCGTATTGACCCGAATCCCGTCGCCCGCTGCCGCACACTCCATTGCGACCGCTTTTGCGAACAGGCGCACCCCTCCTTTGGAGGCGCAGTAGCCGGCCAAGCCGGCCGAGCCCCTGAGACCGGCTACCGACGACATGATTATGATCGAGCCGCCGCCGGCGCGGCGCATTGCCGGCACCGCATATTTGACCGACAGAAACACACCGTCGAGGTTTACTGCGGTTTGCCGCCGCCAGTCGGACAACGACATCTCGACCGCCCTGCACAAGATGCCGATCCCGGCATTGGCCACCATCACGTCCAGACGTCCAAAGCGCCGTTCGACGGTTTCGATTATTGGTGGCCAATCCTCCTCGACACTGACGTCCTGGTGCAGATAGATCGCCTCGCCCCCGGCGCCGCCGATCTTCTCCACCAATGCCTGACCTCCGGCATCGTCCACACCTGGCCCATAGCGTCCTCCAATCAGCAGAGCGACGATAATCCTCGCCGCTGACCGCCCGGACTATGCCGAGCGGAGTGCGCGGAAGGAAGCGGTGGCCGCACGCAAGCGGACGGTGCGCCTCAAGGTGAGGATGGACCTGCTCAGTCTCGAGCGGGCGCCATTTCAGCGGCGATTAGCGCTCCGAGATGCCCGCAGGGCCGCGATTTGCGAGCTGCACGAGGCCACCGTTATTCTTGCTTGGTGGTGGTCTTGGAGCGGGTTGTCGTTGTGCCGCCGTCAGGGTCAGTCTCGGTTTTCATATGGGTCTCAGTGCTGCCCGCAATCCCCTCCCGATGGATGTCCTTCTCGGTGACCGTGTTGCCTTTTTCGTCCACTTCTTTATGGATCGTCACTTCGCGGTGATCCCCGCTAGCGCTCGGCGCCACCGTTGTGGTGGTCGTGGACGTGCTTGGGCCGGGCACAGGAGCTAGCGGAGCCACGGGCATTACTGTCGTACCGGGAGGCGGTGGCGGAGCGGGAGGGTAGGTCTGCGCAGACGCAACGCCAGAAATCAAAGCGACGGCGGCCACAGCGGCCAGTAGATGCTTGTTCATTCCGGGCCTATCTCAGATGTTGCCTATGCACGCAAACCGCTGGCCCGGTCGGTCGGTTCCCTTCGATTAGCGAGTGGTGCGGACGGCGGGACTCGAACCCGCGCCCCGGCATCCCGGAGCAGATTTTAGGCCTCCCTTGGAGTCGTACTCAGAGACCGAGGCTTACCTACGGTCGCGCTCTAGCCGCAGATCTCCCGGGATCTTAGTGATCGCATACCGTCACGCGCCGCCACGATCCGACAGGGTTGCCTCGGCTGTCTCCTATCTGAGCCCTATCTGCCTCCGAGGGAAGCCTGCCAACGGCAAGCCATCGCCGCGCCAAGTTAGGAGTGCGTGCGCTCCTTGGTTCCGGTCACCATCATATCAACTTGCCGGCTGCCGCAGTGGGAGCACAGTAGCCGGTCGCGCAATCGAGCATGGACGTTTCGGGCTCGATCTGGTGGTTGCAATCCCGGCACGAAACTCCCCGTTGCCGCCCGCGTAGCACTCGCTCTCGAAAATCGAGTGTCGGCTGTCCTTACGGGGAATTTAGGGCGTCAACTGACCTACGCGCCGAAAAGTCACAATACCAAGCAATTAGCCAAACATTGCAAGTGTCGGTTGATCTTACATGCAATCCAACACGTTCATCACAAACCTCTAAACCCTTGGTGAAACTTGGCTTTTCGGATGGCACGTAACTTGCTTGTCCGCAAATCAAATTAGCATCGGAGTGGAGATCTCGATATGAGTAAGAGCCTTCTAGCTGCGGTCGTGCTGGCGATCGGCCCGCCTCTATGGGCATCGGGAGCGTTAGCCGCACAGATCACCTTTGGACCAAGCGCGCAAAGCATAACCTTCACCGGGGACGGGGCCAATTCCGTGACAGTGCAGAGCCAGAAGTTAACGGCGCTTGCGCTTGACACGATTAACGGCGCTGTCGGGACCGTCAGCCTCAGCCCACTCTCCTTCCTCGCAGGCCCGCAGAGCGCCGGGCTCTTTCCCACCGGCTTCAACACAGAGACATTTACCTATAGCAATCCGGACGGCGATATGCTGACCGAGACCTGGCAAATACTTAGGATCCAGGACAACACCCCGCAACCGAAGTTCTTCGGCACCGGTACAGTCACCGCAATATCGGGCGATGCGGCGTTCTTGGTTGCTTTTGGTCCGGTCGGAAGTAGTCATAGCTTCGACTGGATCGAGATGCCGCTGAGCTGCACCGTGGCGGCCAATTGCGCCACCTTGGATCAATTAGCGACGACCACCGCTTCGGCGAGTGCGCCAATATCGAGCGGCGAGGATTTTCCGAACGGCGTCCCTGAGCCCGCTTCTCTGGCGCTTCTGTGGGGCGCCCTCTTCGGGCTTGGTTTGTTTGGCCGGCGGCGGCGAGCGACCGCATAACCTAGAACGAAACAATCGAGGGCGACTGCCCTCGATCCTGCCGCCGTCCGGCGGCATATGAATCCAGCGGCTGGGCCGGCTCGGACCTCAGCGCTTGTCGCAACGACATCATGCTGCTGCCCCGATTGGCGTGATCTGGACGGCAAAGCCAAGGTTCTGGATGCGGCTGACGAGGCGAAGGACTTGCTTGCCTTTCGCACGGCTGTCGAAATGGTGGGCGCCGAGGTCCTGGTACAGAGTGCCGTTCTTTAGCATGTGGTATGCAGCGGTGAGAACCGATGCAGCGACCGCGCCGATCGCCTTCTTCGCTCCTCGTCGGGCTCGCAAACGCTGGAACTGGGCCTGGAGGTAGCTGCCCTTGGTTCTTGCTGCGGCCCAGGCGCATTGGATGAGGGTGGTTTTCAGCCAGGGGGCGCCTTTGCGCATGCGGGTGGATCGACGCTTGCCGGCGCTTTCGTCGTTCCTGGGACACAGCCCGGCCCATGAGATCAAATGACCTTCGGTCGGGAAGCGGTTCATGTCGATGCCGATCTCGGCAACGATGACCCCGGCGCTGAGATCGCTGATACCGGGGATGGAGCTCAGGATCTCGATCGCGGTGCGAAAGGGCTCGACATGGGCGTCGACCTCCTGATCGATCTGACCGATGGCGGCCTCGATCGCATCGATATGTTGGAGGAGCAGCCGCAGCATAAACCGATGATGGTCGGTCACCCGGCCGCGCAGCGCCGCCTCAAGCTCGGCTTGCGATGCCCTGATTCGCCGGTGGGCCAGGACCGCCAATGCAAACGGATCGGTCTCACCGGCGATCAAAGCCTCGATCATCCGGCGGCCGGAGAGGCCCATGATGTCGGTGATGACCGAATCGAGCTTGATGTTGGCATCCTCCAGTGTCTTCTGGATCCGCTGGACATGACTGCTCCGCTCGCGAACGAACTGCTTGCGGGTTCGCAAGAAATTGCGCATCTCCTGCGTCGGTTCGTCCGGGACGAAGCTGCCTCGGATCAACCCATGTGCCATCAGATCGGCCAACCAAGTGGCGTCATTGACGTCGGTCTTGCGGCCCGGCACGTTCTTGACATGCGCGGCGTTCGCCAGCACTAGTGTGAACTCGCCGTCTGCAAGAATATGCCATACCGGCTTCCAGTAAATTCCCGTCGCTTCCATGGCGACATGCGTGCAGTCTTCGGCCGACAGCCATTCCGACAATGCCACGAGATCCTTGGTCGTCGTCTTGAACGTGCGGACCTCTCTCTTTCCCGTGCCATCCACCATATGGCGCACGCAGGCCACCACTGTATCCTTGTGAACATCAAGACCGGCACAATGCCGATGCAGAACTTCCATCGCTTCTCCTTAAATGCCGCCGGCTTGGAACCCCCGTTGTCGAAATCTAGAACTCGTGCTCCGGGGCTGTCGCCAGCCCGTGACACAATCTGGGGTGCTCAAGGATTCCGGGTCCGACTAACTGACGGGCTCGCTCGCACCAAGATAAACACCGACCTCTGTGTCGACGGCACGACCGCAGCTTACCCAAGACTCCCACCCGTTTCATATCCTGCGGGTCGGGGACTTCGGTGGGGGGCTAACAGGTTTAACTCCCCATAGCACGCGACGCCGAGCCCTCTTCTTATTGGCGAGCCATCGCCTCAAGATCTCCGGGTCATTCCGGTGATCGGCCTCGCACAGTTCAGAAATCGATCGCCTTATCACCTCGCACGCAGCAGGAGCATCTTCGCGAACTGCATCGCGGACTTCTATGACGCGCGGCGGATCGTATTCTGGAGGCTGACCTTTTTTTTGGATATCAATCGCATGCCCCGTGTGTCAGATCCGCTGCCCCACGATAGCACCTACTGTTTCTTTGGTGGGTTCGTATTAGAAACATGCATGGCGATATGCCACGAACCAGCGTTGTTGACGACCGTGATCCCGTAGTTTCCACTCGGTCCATCGTCGAACACGAACTCGCCGTGGCCCCAAACCACATTCCCACTCTGCTGTGCTGCGATTGGGTGGACGGTGATCTTGGGGGTCTTCTTGATTTGGTCGGCAATCGCCTTCTCGATTTCAGGCTTACCTTTCAATGTACCGAGAACACCGCTACTGAAGAACGCATCTTGGGTGTAGAGGTCTGCGAATTTTGCAGGCTCGCCGTTGTTGTAGGCGGTCTGCCATTTTGACCCCAGATCTTGAAGAACAGTCATCGCCTCGTCAGCGTAAACCGGTGACGTGATTAGCATTGCTACCAGTCCAATTGAGCAAAGCTTCATCGATCCCTTCCATAAGATCTTGCTTTGTCGCCAGTCCTGATCGGGGCTCCGAATAACCGAGTCTCCT
>VAZT01000282.1 GCA_005884825.1 Alphaproteobacteria bacterium | reverse complement strand
TCCGGGAGTCCCGGAGCTCCAGTTGCGGGCCGGCATCCATATCGGTCCCTTGCAGATCGAAGAAGGCGATGTGTTCGGCAGAACGGTCAATTTCGCCGCCCGTGTCGTCGGGGCGATCAAAGGCGCGGGGATATGGCTGAGCGAACAGGCCAAAGCCGACATCGACGCCCTCGGCGCTCGCCGCCACGAAGAACTTCAATGGCAGAGGCACGAAAAGGTCGAGCTAAAGGGGTTTGCCGGCGCGTTTACGCTTTGGTCGGTGGATCGCGCCTGAGCTGTCAGCGGCGCCAGCACCGCTCCCGCTCGTTGTGCACTTGGCCGAGGCGGTAGTGCAGCCGCTGGCGTTCCTCGCCGTAGGGGGCGTAGGCAAGCCTGTCGCGGAGCTCGTGCTCCTCGTGCCTCAATCCCTCACACCGCTCGCGATAGCCGCGCTCTTCACCGTAGCGCGGCGGCCCCGGCTGGGGCGCATATCCGGGCCCGGGATAGGCCGGCGCCTGGGCTTCTCGCGGAGGCGGCACAGGAGCAGCAGGGCGGCCGCCATTGCAGACCAACTGACCGTTGTTGTTGCCGATATCCCCGACGCAATGCGTGACATTGAGGGCCGTCAGCTGATCGCCGCGTCCATTGGCTCTACGGCAGAGCGCGGTCAAGGTGCCGCCCTGCATTCTGAAGTCCCGGCAGCTCTGCTGATAGGAGCCCGGCGGCAATCCCTGCGCATACGCCGCAAAGGCCAATCCCGCCAGCGCTGCCGCCCCGAACAACCCGGATACTATTTTCACCTTCGCCTCCCGCGGTTGACGAACCCGATAACGGCCGAGACGAGCCCGAAAGTTCCGCGCGCGTCGTGGTTCTCAAGCGAGCCACCGCTTGCGCCGGCGGTAATGCTTCACGTCGCGGTAGCTCTTCCGCCCGGTTGCCGAGAGCCCTAGATAGAATTCCTTGACGTCCTCGTTGCTGCGCAGCTCGGCAGCGGTGCCGTCCATCACGATCCGCCCGTTTTCGAGAATGTAGCCGTATCGGGCGTGACGCAGCGCGATGTTGGTGTTCTGCTCGGCGACGAGAAACCCGACTCGCTCATTCTCGTTCAGCCGGCCGACGATTGCGAAAATCTCCTCGACCAATTGCGGCGCGAGACCCAGCGAAGGCTCGTCGAGCAGGATCATTTTCGGCCGGGACATCAGCGCGCGGCCGATCGCCGTCATTTGCTGCTCGCCGCCGGAGGTATAGCCGGCAATCGCGTGGCGCCGGGTTTTGAGCCGCGGGAAATAGCTGTAGACCTTGTCGAGATCGTCGGCAATCCGGGCGCGGCCGTCGTGCCGAGTGTAGGCGCCGGTCAGCAGATTCTCTTCGACCGTCAGGTGCGCAAAACAGTGGCGCCCTTCCATGACCTGGATCAGCCCGCGCCGGACCACTGCGGCCGCATCGAGGGCGTCCGTGTGCTCGCCGCCAAAGGTGATCGAGCCTTTGGTCACCTCGCCGCGCTCGGCGCGCAGCAGGTTGGAAATCGCCTTCAACGTCGTCGTCTTGCCGGCGCCGTTGCCGCCGAGCAGCGCGACAATGCCCGCTTCCTGCACTTGGAGCGAGACGCCCTTCAGCACCAGGATGACGTGGTTATAGATGACCTCGATGTTGTTGACGGAGAGGAGGGCGCCCAATTCGGTCATCAGTGCGCTGAGAGAATGAGGGTTGGCGCTCCGGGTCCTCACATTTCCTTCGAGCAATCGCGCGGAGTGATGCCTTTCTCCTTCGCATAGGCGAGCGCCGAATCCTTGTACATCTCGGTCAGCATCGCGCGGTCCGGCTGGATCCAGTCAGACACAAATTTCCAATGCTTCCCGTCCCACTGCTGGATCCGCACTTGGCCGTTGCCTTCATGGTTCGCGCAGGAGAGCTGGATCGGCACCATCAAACCGTCGGCGCCCAACTCGGTGATCCGCTGCGGGGTGATGTCGAGGTGCTCATATCCCCACTGCACGTCTTCGCCCTTGAGCGGCTTCTTGCCGAACTTGGCCTGCGCGGTACGGATCGACTCGAGGTCGTAAATCGCGTTGATTACGCCGCGGTTGAAGAGCACCTCGCCCACCTTATCGCGCGTCGTATGGCCGCCGTTCTTGTCATAGACGTATTTGAGGATGTCCTTGACCACGCCGTAATCCTGTCCGGCGCCGTGGAACGTCCCCGATTTGTAGCCGACCGCCGCCTCGCCGGCGGGCACGACATCGGGCTCTGAGCCCGACCACCACACGCCGATGAAGTGGTCCATCGGGTACCCGACCGCGGCCGCGCCCTTGATCGCGGTCGAGTTCATGACCCCCCAGCCCCACATCAACAGCCAGTCCGGTCGCTGCTGGCGGATCTGCAGCCAGGTCGCCGACTGCTCGATCCCGGGTGCCGAAACCGGGTATTTGAGGAAGGTGTAGCCGAGTTTCTGCGACAGCTTTTCGAGCGTCGCTATCGGCTCCTTGCCGTAGGCAATGTCGATATAAACGAGGCCAATCTTCTTGCCCTTGAGCTTGTCGAGGCCGCCCATCTGATCCCCGACATATTTGATCATTGCGTCGGCCTGCGCCCAATAAGTTGCCGGCAAAGTAAAGACATAGGGGAACACCGCGCCGTCGCTGGCGTCGGCGCGGCCGTAGCCCATCGAGACGACCGGGATCTTGTCGGCCGTCGCGCGCTCGATCAGCGCATAGGTGATACCGGTCGACAGCGGGTCGACGAGACTGGCGCCCGTCGGCCCCTTGTTCTTCAGCCGCTCGTAGCACTCGACGCCCTTGTCGTTATTGTACCCGGTTTCGCACTCCTCATAGGTGATCTTGACACCGCCGGAGGCCGAATACCGCGATCGCGAGCGCGGTCAACGTCCATGCTGTCTTGACCCTCATCTCATCCTCCCTACGAGCCAGATGCAACCTGGCGTTGCTGCGCCAGAGATTACGTGGGCAGCCGACCCCGCGCAATCTTCTCCGCTCGTCAAGCGTCGTCGGTTGCGCAGTTCCAGATCGCAGTTGTCTTCATTCCGTGTCTTCTTCCGCCAGCACTTCGGCGAAGAGGGCGCGGTCGATATTGCCGCCGGATTGGATAACGGCGACCCGCTTGCCGGCGAGGCGACCCCGTTCCTGTGAGGCCGCGGCAAAAGCTGCGGCGCCGGCGCCCTCGGCGACGTTGTGCGTATCACTGAAGAGGATGCGCATTGCGCGGCGCATCTCTGCTTCCGAGACGGTGACGATGCGCGCCGCGCCGCGGCGGATGATGTCGAGCGCCTCCGGGTCGGGCACCCGCACGGCGAGCCCGCCGGCCATCGTGTCGGCGGAATTCGTACTGACCGGGGCGCCGGCGGCAAAGGACAGCGCATAAGTCGGGGCATTGGCGGCGACGACCCCGACGATTTCGCTGCGAAGCACCAGCGCGTCGCGCGCCGCGATCACCCCCGAGATGCCGCTGCCGAGCCCGATCGGGACATAGACCACATCGAGGTCGGGAACCGCGCGGAACAGTTCGAGCCCGTAGCTGGCGACGCCGCGCACCAGCAGCGGATCGTAGGAATGAACGAAATGCCGGTTCTCGCGCTCTGCCAGCTCGGTCGCGTGCTCGAAAGCGGCTTGGAAATCGTGCCCGGCCTCGACGAGCCGCGCGCCGAACCCCGCCATCGCCCGGTTCTTCTCGATGCTGTTGCCGTGGGGCACGACAATCGTCGCATCGACCCCCAGCCGAGCGGCGGCGAGCGCGATGCTCTGACCGTGATTGCCCGTCGTCGCGGTCACGACCCCCCGAACATCGGGCTGCGACCGCCTGACCGCGTCGAGATAAACCAGCCCGCCGCGGATCTTGAAGGAGCCGATCGGTGTATGGTTCTCGTGCTTGACCCACAGCTCGGCGCCGACCCGCCGGGACAACAATGGCCAGCAATATTGCGGGGTCGGCGGCACCATTCGATGAACGAGCGCCGCCGCCGCCTCCAACGCATCGAGATCGATCACTGCCTCCTCGCCGCGGACCCGGTGCTCTCTGCAGGTCCGCCGGCATGCTCGGCAGGCGGGCCCTTGTACGAAATCCGCCAGATCGTGCCGCCCGTATCGTCGGCGACGAGCAAGGAGCCGTCCTTGGCGACGGCGAGCGCAGCGGGGCGGCCCCAGACCTCGGCGCGCTCTTCGCCGGAAGCCCAGAAGCCGGTCGCGAAATTCTCGTAATAGCCCTCCGGCCGGCCGTCCTTGAACGGCACGCGCGCGATTTTGTACCCGGTCGGCACCGAGCGGTTCCACGAGCCCTTCAACGCGACGAACAAACTGCCCTTGTATTCGGCGGGGAACTGGTCGGCCTCGTAGAACACGAGGTCGAGGAGCGAGGAATGGGCCTGGAACAAGAGGTCGGGGGTGATCGTCGCTTCGACCTTGTCGGGCGCGAGCTGCGCGAACCCGGGCTGCGGGTGCTTGCCGATATAGGCATAGG
The DNA here is from genome assembly GCA_005884825.1 of Alphaproteobacteria bacterium. Lineage (GTDB taxonomy): Bacteria > Pseudomonadota > Alphaproteobacteria > ATCC43930 > CGMCC-115725 > AP-15. Next base: position 3,057 of record VAZT01000282.1, on the reverse strand, counting down.
GCCAGCCGTAGAACCCGCCCTGCTGGACGCGGATCAGGTAATCGGATGGCAGATTGTCGCCGAGCCCGTCGCGCTCCTGCACGACCGCCCACAATTCGCCGGTCTGCGGATGAAAGGCGAGTGCGGTCGGGTTGCGGGTGCCGGAGGCGACCGTTGTCTGGTTCGATCCGTCGGAATCGAACCGCTGGATCGTCGCCTTGGGCTCGGGCTCGACACCGAGATTGCCGGACGATCCGACACCAACATAGAGGGCGCCGGTTTTCGGATCGATCGCCAGATGCCGGTTCTGGTGGCCGACAGGAATGCCGAATACGCCTTTCTTCGTCAGCAATTCCGCGCCATAGGCGCCTGATACCGGCTTGCGCTGGTCGGGAGGCACGGCCTCGGCCTTCTGCGGCGGGACCGGGCGGCCGGCGCGCAACGCGCCGACGACGTGCGGCACGCGCCAGATGGCGTCCTGATCGGCGACGAGGATTTCGTCGCCGCGCGATGCGAGACCGTAGGGCCGGTTGAGGTCCTCGACATGCCGGTCGATCCACTTGGCGCGGCCCTCGCCGTCGTCGCGCAGCAAGGTGAGGTAACCGGCGCTCTGCTCGGCGACCAATACGTCGCCGTTCGGCAGCACGAGCAGGCGGCGCGGATTGACGAGACCGGTCGCGAATGGCGCCGCGGCGAACCCCGGCGGCACCTCCAGCGCCTGCCCGTTAAAGGGCACGATCAGCGACCGGTTGGTGACGATCGGGCCAGCCTTCGGCGCCGGCAAATCGTTCGGGTCGACGTGGAAGCGCCGCCCGATCTCGTGTTCCGCTTGGAAATTCTGCGCCAGCTCTTCCTTCATAACAGACCCTTGGCCCGACGCCGCCGGCTGCTCCGCGGCGACCGCCGACAGGGCCAGCACGGTGGCGGCGCTTGCAATCAGAGCAATCAACGAGATGCGGGATTTCATTGCCATAACCCTCCCAAACACGGTCCCGGGCAGAACCCCTAGCCTATCAGCAAACGAGCCGCTGTCGAAGTTCCGCCGTGGCGATCACTCGAACGTGACGGCGCGCCCGCCGCCTCTCTTAAACGGGCCAAAGCGAACCGCGGTTTGCTGATGTCGCTGTTAAATACAGCGAAGAAACAGCCGGGAGCCCCGCCACTGCCGCGGAAATCCTCGCTTTCCGGCGACACCGACGGCGGTATAACAGCAAACCCGTTCGCTGATGCTGGCTGTTCTCCGCCGCAATAACAGCAAACGGGCTGACGACCATCGGCCGCTACGCCCCTCTACTACCATGCCATTACGGCAATTTTGCGGTCCCACGCCGGTTTCTCACGATCGGGCAGCCGGCTCATGGGCAGATGTAGCCGGCGCCGCTGGGGTTCTTGAAGCAACCGACAGACTCCGGAAAGAGGTGTTTCGGCAGCCACAGCACAAAGTCGGGCAGAAAAATGCAGGCGGCGATCGTCGCGAAAAAGACGACGTAGATCGACAGCGAGGCGCGCAATGCCTGGGAGAACCGCACGCCGACGAATTTCGAGGCCATCAGCAGCGCCAACCCGTATGGCGGCGTGATCAGCCCAAAGGCGAGCGTTACGATCAGCACGACCCCCATGTGCACCGGGTTGATCCCGCCGACCTCGGTCAAGGCCGCGACGATCGGCATGAAGATCACGATGCACGGGATCGGCTCGATGAAATCGCCGACAATCGTGAAGAGCGCGACCAGCGCAAACATGATCTTGTACGGGTCGTCGCCGGCCAGGTTGGCAATCCAGCCGGAGACGACGATCGGCCCCCTCAGATAGGCGAGCATCCAGCCGAACGCCGAGGCGGCGCCGATCGTGATCAGCGGCAAGGAATAGATCAGCCCGGCCTGCGCGAAATCGCGCGGCAGCCGGCGCAGATGCCCGACATTGAGCAGCGGGATGACGACGAGCAGGATATAGACGATGGCCACGACCCCGGCTTCGCGCGGCGCGAACCAACCGGTCATGATCCCGCCCAACAGGATGATCGGGATCATCATCGGCAATGCCGCCGCCTTGGTCGCCTCGGCAAAATTCCAGAATGACGAGCGCGGCCGCCGGAAACCCGCCGGCCCGAAGAAATAGCAATAGATCATCAGCCCGAGGCCGACCATGAAGCCGGGAACGATGCCGCCGAGGAACAACCCGGCGATCGACACATTGCCGATCGCGCCATAGACCACCGCCATGATGCTCGGCGGCACCAGATTGGCGATCGTCGCCGCAGCGGCGATCAGCGCGGCGACAAAGGCGGCGTCGTAGCCCTCCGCCGCCATCGGCTGAGCCATCGTGCGGCTCAATACCGCGACATCGGCCGATGACGACCCCGACATCCCGGAAAAGAACATGCTGAACACCGTGACCACCTGCGCGAGCCCGCCGCGCACATGGCCGACCAGCGCCTGCGACAGATTGGCGATCCGCACCACGACATTGGCCGAGGTCATCAGCTCGCCGACGAGCAGAAAGAACGGCACCGCCATCAATGGCTCCGCATCGATGCCGTTGAACAGCTGGGCGATGATCGAGGGCAGGCTGACCGGGGTAAAGAGGGTGCCGATCACGACGCCGGCGATCAGCGAGAACGCGACCGGCACTCCAAGATAGCCGAAGATCAGGAACAATATCGCCATCGCCGACACGATCAGCCCGTTGGCGGTCATGTCGATAGATGCTCCCTGCCGTATCTCTCGATGGCAGATTCGGTATCGCGGCCCGCAAATCCGTTGCGCCAGCCGTTGACAAGCTGCTCGACTGTGAACAGCGCAATCAGCGCGCCCGAAAGCGGGATCGCCGCGTAAAGCGAGGCGAGCGGGGTCATCGACGGCATGCGGAAATTGCCGAACCCGGCGAGGAAATTGAGGTAGCCGAAATAGACCATGCAGAGCGCTGCGCCGAGAATGACGAGGCGATTGAAAGTCTCGGCGATGAGGCGCGTTCGCCCGGTCATTGCCTCGGTTATTGCAGACAGGCACAGATGATCATTGCGCCGCGTCGCCGCCGCCGCGCCGATGAACACGCCGTAAACGAAAAAGGTCATCGTGA
>VAZT01000281.1 GCA_005884825.1 Alphaproteobacteria bacterium | reverse complement strand
CCGCCCCTCGATCGACTACCGCTCCCGAGCGAAAGCCGGCGATCTTTTCCGCATCGGCCCGCAGCCGGCTGCTCAGCCGGCCACGGGCGAGAGCCACGTGTACCACATGATCACGCCCGAATACCCCGCCCATTTCTGCCGAAGTCAGCACGGCCGCAAGGGGCAGATCGCGCCCGAGCGCGCGAATTTTGTTCCGCCCGCCCTCCGCTCCGTCCAACGCCGACATCAGGAGGCCAACCTTTCCGGCGCGGATCGCTTCGGCAACCTTCTCGAAACCGGCAACGGCGAGACCGGCGCGACGGGCGAGCCCGATTGCATCGCAGCAGCGCTGCGCAAGCAGGGATTCGACGCGATCTGCAAGCCCTGGGGGCAGGACGATAGGGCGGCGGGCGGCGCGCGCAAAAAGCCGCTTCGCCATCGCCCGTTCTAAAATATCACGGCGCGGCGTTAACCACAAACCTCGGCCCGGCAGATCGGCAGCCACGTCAGGCACGATCTCTCCGGCCGGCCCCACGACAAAGCGCAACAGCTGCGCACGGCCGGTGATTTCGCCGGTTGCGATGCAGCGACGGTGCGGGCCGGCCTTCGCGAGGCCCTCATTGCCTCCAGCGGCCGCGGCGTTTTCGATATCGCCCGTCGCGCCTACTCCTGCGCGCCTGCGTTGGCTGGCGTTGCTTCGTCCGCGAACCAGTGAGCCCTGGCGCGCATGATCAGCTCGTTCGCCACGTCGAGATCGAGTTTGGCGCCGCCCTTGTCGGATTTATCGAGCAATTCGACGAGCTCGTCGCCGGCAAGGTCGGCGAAATCATCGAGGGTCTTTATCCCGCTTTCACCGAGAGCAACGAGCATGCCCGGGGTCAATTGCTCGAATTCGACGAGCTCGTCGCTGACCCCGAGCTCCCGGCGCCGCTCCTCGTATTCGCGGTCGCGGCGTTCGAGCGATATGCGGGCGCGCTCCTGCAGCTCCGCGGCCACATCGGCGTCGAACCCTTCGATGTCCGCCAGGTCCTCCAGCGCCACGTAGGCCACTTCTTCGAGTGAGGTAAATCCTTCGGTAACCAGCAGATGGGCGATCACGTCATCGATGTCGAGGGCATCGATGAACATCTGGCTGCGGCTGCGGAACTCTTCCGTCCGCCGTTCCGACTCCTCGGCCTCGGTCAGAATGTCGATGTCCCAACCGGTGAGCTGCGAGCCGAGGCGGACGTTCTGTCCGCGCCGCCCTATCGCCAGGCTGAGCTGATCGTCGGGCACCACGACTTCGACGCGGCGCTGCTCCTCGTCCATCACCACTTTGGCAACCTCGGCCGGGGCGAGCGCATTGACGACGAAGGTCGCCGGATCGGACGACCACGGGATGATGTCGATCTTTTCGCCCTGCAATTCGCCGACGACCGCCTGGACGCGGCTGCCGCGCATCCCGACGCAGGCGCCGACCGGGTCGATGCCGCTGTCGCGCGAGATGACCGCGATCTTCGCGCGGCTGCCGGGGTCGCGCGCCACCGCCTTGATCTCGATTATCCCGTCGTAGATCTCCGGGACTTCCTGCGCGAACAGCTTTGCCATGAATTGCGGGTGGGTGCGCGACAGAAAGATCTGCGGGCCGCGGGGCTCCTGCCGGACATCGTAAACAAAGGAGCGCACCCGTTCGCCCTGACGGAAGCTTTCGCGCGGCAAGAGCTCGTCGCGGCGCAGCATCGCCTCGGCCCGCCCGAGATCGACGACGACGTTGCCGAATTCGACTCGCTTCACGAGCCCGTTGACGATCTCGCCGACCCGGTCCTTGAATTCGAGGAATTGCCGCTGGCGCTCGGCGTCGCGGACCTTTTGCACAATCACCTGTTTTGCAGTCTGAGCGGCGATGCGGCCAAAATCGATCGGCGGCAGCGGATCGGTGATGAAATCGCCGATCTCGGCCTCGGGGTTCAACCGCTGAGCGTCCGCCAGGGGTATTTGCGTGGCTTCATTTTCGACGACATCGGCCACCTCGCGAAACCTCAGCAGCCGGATCTCCCCGCTGTTGCGGTCGATTTCGGCGCGGATATCGTAATCCTGGCCATATTTGGAGCGGCCCGCCTTCTGAATCGCCTGCTCCATCGCCTCCAAGACTTCGTCGCGGTCGATCCCCTTGTCGCGCGCGACCGTATCGGCGACTTGCAGCAATTCCGGGCGGGCGTAGGTGACGGTGCTTTCCATCGTGTTCTCGAACCTGGCGTCAGTGGGTTTGGGACCGCGGGGCGGCCGCGATCAGATCATCGGTAAGGACGAGTTTTGCTCGCGCCACCTCGGCGAGCGGCAATCTAACTTCGCCCGTCTCGGTCGCCAGGCGCACGCTCTCGGCCGAAGTTCCGAGCAGCCGGCCGCGGAAGCGCTTGCGTCCCTCGATCGGCCGGGCGAGATCGATCCTCGCTTCGAATCCGCGGAACCGGTCGTAGTCTTCGGCGCGCACCAGCGGACGATCGATACCCGGCGAGCTGATCTCGAGCATGTAGGCGCCGGCGATCGGGTCGGCGACGTCGAGAATGGCGGAAACGGAGTGGCTGATCTGTGCGCAGTCCTCGACCGTCATCGGCTGGTCGTCGCGCCGCTCGGCCATGACCTGAAGCGTCGGCCGGCGGCCGCTGGTGATGACCACCCGAACTAGACAATAGCCCATCGCCTCGAGCGAAGGCTCGATCGCCTGCGCAATGCGGTTGGTGTCCACCAAGAACCCCGACCCCTCCTCACCTCAAATACCCGCCGGAGAATGACAGCCGGGGGCTACTTTCCCCGAAGCCCGCCCGCCAAACAAAAAGTGGGCCATTGGCCCACCCGCGACGCGGTCCGCAAGGCGGACCCTATGGACCCTCACAATATAGTGAAGCGGTCATACCCTGCAAGAGTTTTGCAAAGATCCGTCCGGCTCGCTCGAACGTCGTGCGGCCTTCCGCTTCCGGAGCCATGGCTACCCAAGACTTCCGCGGAAACGAGATTGTCGGTCGCTGATAATTCCCCGCAAAACAGCGAGCGGCGCCGGTGCCAGGTCACCCGATCGCCGCCGTTACCGCCGCACCGAGATCCTTGGTGCCGGCGTTGCCGCCGAGGTCGGGGGTGCGGGTGCCGGCTTCGGCGAGGACTTCAGCGATCGCTCGCTCGACGGCCGAGGCCGCTGCGCTCTCGCCGAGATGGTCGAGCATCATCGCACCCGACCAGATCTGGCCGATCGGGTTGGCTATGCCGCGGCCGGCGATGTCCGGCGCGGAACCATGAACCGGCTCGAACATCGATGGGTACTCGCGCTCGGGATTGATGTTGCCGGACGGCGCGATGCCGATCGAGCCGACGACCGCCGGCCCCAGATCGGACAAAATATCGCCGAACAGATTCGACCCGACCACCACATCGAACCAATCGGGATGACGCACGAAATGGGCCGTCAGGATATCGATGTGGTACTGGTCGGTCCTGACGTCGGGGTAGTCGCGCGCGACTGCCGCGAACCGCTCGTCCCAGAACGGCATCGTGTGAATGATGCCGTTCGACTTGGTCGCCGAGGTGACGTGCTTCTTTCGGGTGCGGGCCAGCTCGAACGCATAGCGCATGACCCGGTCGCAGCCGCGCCGCGTAAAGACTGATTCCTGCATTGCCATTTCGTGTTCGGTGCCGCGATAGAGCCGGCCGCCGATTTCCGAGTATTCGCCCTCGTTGTTCTCGCGCACGACGTAAAAATCAATGTCGCCCGGCGCGCGGTCGCGCAGCGGTGACTGGACCCCGGCGAGAAGCCGCACGGGACGGAGATTGACGTATTGGTGGAAGCCGCGCCGCAGTGGGATCAGCAACCCCCACAGCGAGACGTGGTCCGGTACCTCGGGGTGACCGACCGCGCCGAGATAGACGGCGTCGTAGAGCCGCAGCCGGTCGATCCCGTCCTCGGGCATCATCATGCCCATATTGACGTAGCGCTCGCAGCTCCAGTCGAATTCGTGCCACTGGAACCCAAAGCCGTAAGCCCGCGCCGCCGCCTCCATCGCGGCGATCCCCTCCGGCATCACCTCGCGCCCGATGCCGTCACCGGCGATCACCGCGATCCGATAATTCTTTGCCATGGCGAGTCCTCTATGCCGCCGCGCGTCCCTGCCGCCGCACAAATCCTAAAATCGTAGGGTGGGTTGAGCAACGCGAAACCCACCGACCCACTTCGGACCGGGGGATTCTCTATAATGTCGCGTGGTTCGACCTAGCGCGAGCGGAGGGGATGGGAGTGGTCGAGCGGCCCATGGCCGCGTCCAAAGCCCGGCGCGCTGGCGATCGCGCGCTGGACGTAGGCGTGGGCCCGCTCGACCGCTCCTTCAACGTTCAGGCCCTGGGCCAGGCCCGCGGCAATCGCCGAGGCGAGGGTGCAGCCGGTCCCATGGGTATGGCGGGTCGAGAGCCGCGGGCTCTCCCACACGCGAGCGCCTGCTTTGGTCACCAGCACGTCCGATACGGTTTGTCCGGAAAGGTGCCCGCCCTTAACCAGTACCGACCGGCAGCCGAGCGCCAGCAAGCTTTCGCCAGCGGCGCGCATCTCGGCGAGATTGCCGATCGCCCTGCCGCAAAGAATTTCGGCCTCCGGCAAATTCGGGGTGAGTATATCGGCGCGGGCGATCAGCAACCGCTTTAAGCCGTCGAGCGCGGCGGGATCGATCAGCCGGGCGCCGCCCTTGGCGACCATGACCGGATCG
>VAZT01000280.1 GCA_005884825.1 Alphaproteobacteria bacterium | reverse complement strand
ATTCGAGGATGCACCGGCCGCCTGCAGCAAGCCCGGCAGATGCGCCGCCATCGCTCCCTGCACGAACCAGGTGGCGGCAAAGAAGAAAGCCAGGATTGGCATGGCGGTGCGCGGAGGCTCCGCCTCCGGCAATTCGGTCGCGGCCCGCGCCTGCGCGGCGGAGGTGCCATGGCGCGGGATGGAGAGCCAGTTTGCCGGGGCGGCGAGCAGAATGTTCAGTGCCGCCCAGATCAGGCACGCCGCGCGCCAACCGAATTCGTGCAGGAACACGGCGCTCATCGGCCAGCCGATCGTGCTGGCAAAGCCGGCGATCAGGGTGATCCCGGTGATGGAACTGCATGCCTCGCGGCCGTACAGCCAGGTCAAGGCAGCAAACGCCGGATCATAAAGACCCATGCCGATGCCGACTCCGAGCACCGTCCAGGCAATGACGAGCCCTATGATGCCGTGCGCCGCAGCGAGGATCACCAATCCGGTCGCAATGACCAGGTTCGAGCAGGCGAGAAGAACACGCCCGCCATCGCGGTCGATCAATCGCCCGACCGACGGGCCGATGGCGGCGGACAGGAGCAGCGCCCCCGAAAACAGGCCAAAGAACACGCTGGTCGGCAGGTGCAATGCGGCGGCGATCGGCGCGCCAAGGATCGCCGGCATGTAGTAGCTCGAGGCCCAGGCTATGGTCTGCGTCGCACCGAGAGCGGCGACGAGGCCGACGCGGCCGGCCGTCACTTGCCGCTGCTCATGGCGGTGTGCGGTCGCCAGCGCCGAGTTCGCGCTGCATCAGCACGCTGTCGACCCAGCGGCCAAATTTGAACCCGACGGAACGGAGCACGCCAACCTCGCGAAAGCCGAGGCTCTTATGCAGACCGATCGAGGCGTAATTCGCGCTGTCGCCAATGACGGCCACGATTTGCCGCAATCCTCTCGTCTCGCATTCTGGAAGCAGCACCGACATCAGCTGTCGGCCGATCCCTCGACCGCCCCATGACGGGTGCAGATAGACCGAGTTCTCAGCCGTGTGGCGGTAAGCCGGCCGTAGGCGGTAGGGCGACACATAGGCGTAGCCCACCACCTCTCCGGCGCATTCGGCGACGAGATAGGGAAGGCCGCGGTTGACGACATCGAGGCGCCGCTGCCGCATGTCATTCTCGCTCGGCGGCTCGATCTCAAAGGACGCGAGCCCATGGAGGACGTGATGCGCGTAGATCGTCGTGATCGCCGCAACGTCATCCTCCTCGCAGGCCCGAATGGCGACGTCGGCGGCCGGCAGCCGAGTGTTCATCGCAGTATTTGCGATCCGGTACTGCTCGCGAGTGCGCGGAGCACCCGAGTCAGCTGCCACGCCAGCGGCAATGTCAGCAGCACGACCGCGGCGACGAACAGCATCGCTGGGGTGAGGCCGATCGCATCGCTGAGCAGCCCATACAGAGCAGGCGCCAGCGCCCCGGCGCCGATTGTGCCGGTGTAAAAAACGCCAAAGGCACTCTCCCGGCGTTCGGACGTCACGAGCTCAGGGACAGTGCCGTAGAGCACGGATGAAGTGCCGTTCAGCGCCACACCTATAATCGGCAACAGCACCAAGGCGGCACCGATCGTCAGCGGAAGAAGAGCCAGGATGCCCGCCGCTGTGGCCCCTTCGGTGATAAGCACAGTCGTCAGCACTCCCAGACGCGCCCCGAGAAAGCCGCAAACGAGCTTGCCGGCGGCACCTCCGGCAAAGATCAGTGTCAGCGCGACGCCGATTTCCGGAAGCCCGGCACCCTTTGCGCGCAGGAGGAACGGCAGAAAGGTGAGAAAACCCATCCGCGTCGCACTGTCGATTACGCCGATAAACAGGAGCAGCGCAAAGCCGGTGTGAGGCGGGTTGATGCGCGGCCCGGCGCTGATTGCGGGTTGGGCTTCGCTCTTCCGAGCTGGGATATCGGTGTGCTTCTCGGCCGCGGCTACGACACTCCATGGCGCTAGCAGAATGGCACCGGCGCCCAATAACGCGACGATGCCGACGGCTGCCGCCGCCAAACGCCAGGACAACACGGCAATCAGACCGGCGGTGACCGCCGGCAGCGCCATTTTGCCGAGATCTCCGGCAAAATTGTAAGTGCCAAGCGCGCCGCGCGAGCGCGGCCCGTGATACGCAGCGGCAACGAGGCTCGACGCGATCGGGTGTTGGGTGCTCGATCCAAATCCGCCGAGGATCAGCGCGACCACCAGTATGGCGAGGGTAGAGCTTGCGCCAAGAGTTAGATAGGCAGCCCCGGCGACAGCCGTGCCGGCCGCGAGCATCCTCGGTCCGCCCACCCGCTGGGCCAGCTTGGCTGCCGGGACCTGCAAACCCGCCATCGCGCCGGCGTAAAGCGCGCGCAGCGCGCCTATCGCGGCATAGCTCAACGCAAACTCCGTCTGGAGGATCGGGAGCAGCAGATAGAGCGTATCGGTCAAGCCATCGTGCAGCGCATGGGCGCCGCAAGCGACCCAGAGCGCGCGCCTTCGGCCGCGATCGGAAGTATGGCCGGTTGCGGCCGAGAAAGCTGTGGTTGTCATTACGCCGTTTTCCCATCATGGCGGTTTGATGACAAACGACTTGTCCTGACGGGTACATGTGAGGAAAACTGATACCCATGGCTCGCGCTCGCCTGCCGCCGCTCAACGCGATAAAGGCCTTCGAGGCAGCTGCGCGGCTGGGAAGCTTCACTCGCGCAGCCGAGGAGCTGAGCGTTACCCACGGCGCGGTAAGCCGGCAGATTCGTCTGCTGGAGGAATGGCTCGGCACCCGCCTCTTCCTGCGCACCAGCCGTAACGCCGTGCCGACGCGGGCCGGGGCGGATCTCTTGGCCGAAGCCGGGCCCGCGCTCGACCGGCTGGCGAGTGCCTCGCTGCGTGTCCAGAGCGGTATTGCCCGCGGAGTGCTTCACATATCGGCGCTTCCGACCTTCGCGATGCGCTGGCTCATTCCGCGTCTGCCCGAGCTTCAGCGGGAGCATCCTGCGCTGGAAACGCGGATCCTCACTGCGAGCACGCCAGCCGAACAGTTCGGCATGGATGTCGATGTCGTCGTCTCGGGACCGGCGCGCCAGCCCGGTTGGGTTGGCAGCCGGTTTCTCGGCGAAGCGTACTTGCCACTTTTGAGCCCCGGCCTGATGAAAGAACGCCCGTTGCGCTCGCCGCCGGATCTTGCGCAGCACACGCTGCTCCATGCGGCTACGCGACGCCAAATGTGGCTGCGGTGGCTGACCACTGCCGGCGTCCCCGATCTCAAGCCGGCGCGCCATCAGGTCTTCGAGCATTTCTACTTCGCGATCCAGGCGGCGATCGAGGGACTTGGTGTGGCAATGGGCCCCTTGGCGCTCGTCAGCGATGAATTGCGCGAGGGACGGTTGCTGGCGCCGATCAAAGAACCGGCGATCAGGACGCGCGGGTATTTTGTTTATGCGTCGGAGACGAATAGCGAGGCTCCCGCGACCACTGCTTTGCGGCAGTGGCTGCTCGCTGCGGGCCGTTTGGCGGAAGCCGAATTTCCCGCCTACCTGTCCCCAACTCGGCCTTAAGCAGTCAGGCAATGGAGGTTGTGACAAAGGGGTTCGAGCTGATCATTTTCGACTGCGACGGGGTGCTGGTCGACAGCGAGCCGATCATTAATCGAGCCCATGCCCGGGTGCTGACCGCGTGCGGCTATTCGATTACGGAAGAAGCCTTGATCGAGCGCTTCTGCGGGATGAGTGATGCGGAAATGCTCGATATTATCGAGCGGGAATGGGGCCGTGCGCTGCCCGGTTTCTATGCTGCCCGCGTCGGAGAGATGATCGAGAGTGGGTTCCGTCAATCGCTCGCGCCGATCGACAGCGTCGCCGAGTTTCTCGATGGGCTGCGATTGCCCCGTTGCGTCGCATCGAGCAGCGTGCCGCAGCAAATCCGCTATAAACTCGAATTGACCGGGCTGCTGACGTATTTTGGCGACAACCTGTTTAGCGCGACAATGGTCGCGCACGGCAAGCCGGCGCCCGATCTCTTCCTCTACGCCGCCGAGCAGCTCAGGACGGCGCCAACTCGCTGTCTGGTAATCGAAGACAGCGCGGCAGGTATCGACGCCGCCGTTGCCGCCGGCATGACCGCAATCGGCTTTTCCGGAGGAAGCCATTGCGGGCCGGCACACGCCGCTCGCCTGCAGACGCACGGCGCCAAATTGGTCATCGCAAACATGCGCGAACTGGCCGTCATGACGGGGCTCGCCTAAATCCCTGGCGCCGCGATGCATCCCGAGCCCACTCGAGGCTAGGGTCGCGACCCGTTTCGCGTTACAGGTTGGTTAAATCAAGCGACCGCAGACCCTGAATGCCTTCTGTCCGCCGCCTCACCGCAATTC
>VAZT01000279.1 GCA_005884825.1 Alphaproteobacteria bacterium | reverse complement strand
AGCAATCGGCGGAGTCCAGTAACGAGAAGCGCAAGCAGCTGGTGTGGGAGATTGAAAGGCGGTTGGCCGAGGACGGCGCCCGTCCGGTCATCTTCTACCCCCGGCAAGCAACCTGCCATCACCCGCAGGTAAAGGGGATGACCATGATGGTCAACAGCATTTACAACGGCTTTCGCTACGAGGACCTCTGGCTCGACAATTGAGTCTCCGATAACACCCGCTTATCACCGGGTCAGAAGCGGGTATCCTTGGTCATACCGCACCCAATTCGAAGTTCGCGCGTTCGGCTCGGGCACGCGTTACCTCGCGAGCTCGAGTCTACGTTCGGCGAAATAGCGTTCGACGGGATCGGGCGCGCCGGAGGGGTCGGCGAGGGCGACATAGGTATCGGGCCTCAGGAGATAGAGCGCGTCGCGCGCGAGGCCCGCTGCCTCATGCTGCGCCCCCCAGGCAAACTCATGCAGTTCGATGTTACGGTCTGCGCACAATTCGGCGAGCTCGGGCCTCGCCTCGCCGTAGACATGGACCTGCCAGATCATAGCCGAGAGGGGAGCGAAATTGTCCGCGTCCTCGCTCCGGACCCATGGAAGCCGATCGCCGCCATGCACGTGACCGGCGGCGCCGACGCTGAGCGGCGTCCTGCGATAGTTGAGGGTGATCTGCGAGACTGTTCGGAAGATGAAGTTGCGAACCGGCTCGAACGCGACGACCCTCGGGAACACCACCGGTACGATGCGTGTGCGCACGATATCGGCGACCCGTCCTTGGGCGGTGGCGAAGCTGAACGCGCGATCGGTCGTCGCCACCAGCCGCCTGGCAAAGCCAATGCGCTCGGTCTCGTAGGTGTCCAGCAGGTTGTCCGGCGCGCAGCCGGCCAGCACGGTTGCCAGTTTCCAGGCCAGATTGACCGCGTCACCGATGCCGGTGTTCATCCCCTGCCCGCCGGCGGGGCTGTGGATATGCGCCGCGTCGCCGAGCAGGAAAGCGCGGCCCTTGCGGAAGTGCTCCGTCACCCGATGATGCACGTGGTAGGTCGAGAACCAATTCACCTTCTTGACCTCGACCTTGAGGTTGTCGATCGCTCGCCTGCTGACGTCCTCAAATTTCAGCCTATCGGGACGATCGGCCCGCTCGTCGCGAACGGTTCCGATAAGGCGAGCCCGCCCCTTGCCGGCTAACGGGAAGACGGCGAGGAAATCCGCTTCGTCGAGATCGCCGTGCAGTTCGCCGTCGATCGAGGGACCGGCCGCCTCGACATCGGCCACGTAGAAGACCTGTCGATAGGTGCCGCCGGGAAAGCCGGTGCCGAGAGTCTCGCGCACCAACGAGCGCGCGCCGTCGCAACCGGCGATGTAGCTTGCCTCGCAGTCCTTCTCCTGCCCATCAGCTCTGCGGAGGCTGGCGACGACGCGATTGCCCTCGTCAATGAAGCGCACCAGCTCGGTTCGCCGCTCCACCGCGACGCCCATTTTCTCCAGCTGCTCCATCAGCATCCGCTCGTGCTGGTCCTGCGGGAAGATCTCCAAGAAGGGATATGCGGTCAGATCCTCGCCGAGCGTCTCGAAGGGGAGCCGTGCCGCCGGTTCGCCCTTCACCCACAGATTGATCGCGGGAACCTTATGCCCATGCTCCACCACAAAATCGGCGAGGTCGAGTTGTCGGTAGAGTTCGAGGGTACGCGCATGAACCGCCAGCGCGCGCGAGGTCGTGCCGGGCTCCGCCGTCTTGTCAACGATGCGCACTTTGACGCCAAGCTTGGTGAGCCACAGCGCCAGGACCAGCCCGGTCGGGCCGGCGCCGATGATCAGAACGTCACTGTGCATCATGCCATTTGCTGTTTACGGTCGAAACTGCACATCACTCCCATACCATGACCTGCTGTCCGACTGGCTTTTGCTGAACCTTCCGTACGCTTACCAGCGTTGCCCGATGATTTGAGACATTCGCGGAAGGTGTAGATCGGGCTCGTTCCGATGTCGCCGAACACGACGCCGAGCGCGCCGATGACGACGGCCCGCCGCAGCGGGTTGAGCGCCGCCGCCGCGATGGTCATGCCGGCTGCTCACCGGCGTCAATATTGTGCCCAATGGTCTCCTTACTTTCGGCCCGATGCTGCGCCGGCCCGTAGGCCCGGGTCAAATTATGGGCGGTGTTGATCAGGGCGACGTGAGAAAAGGCTTGCGGGAAGTTGCCCACCTGCCGCCTTGCCCCCGGATCGTATTCTTCGGCCAGCAGACCGACATCGTTGCGCACGGCGAGCAGCCGGTCGAACAGCGCGCGAGCGTCATCGTGCCGACCCTGCAGGATGTAGTTGTCGGCGAGCCAAAAGCTGCAGGCCAGAAACGCCCCTTCATCACCGGGCAGGCCGTCGACCGTGCTCCCGGTGTTGTACCGCGCGACGAAACCGTCCTTCAGCAGCGATCTTTCGATCGTCGCCACTGTGCCCTCGATGCGCGGATCATCGGCCGGGAGAAAGCCGACCAGTGGCAGCAGCAACAGGCTGGCATCGAGTTGTTGCGCGCCATAGGACTGCACAAAGGAGTTCAGCTTCGGGTCGAAGCCCTCGCGGCACACCTGCTCATGCAACCGCTCGCGGTGCGAATGCCAGCGCTCGGCCGGGCCGTCGAGCCCGAACTGCGGATTGAACGAACCCGCTAAGGCGGGAGGGTAGCGAGCTTGGCGTGATGAGGCTCCTGTCTGAGAGGATTGCGGTTGTCTCGACCCAATCATCAGACAGGAGATCCCGTGATGGCTCAGATGACGCCGCTGCGTCGCCGCATGATCGACGACATGACGGTTCGCAACCTCTCGCCAGCAACCCAACAATCCTACGTCTACGCGGTCGCCAAGTTCAGCCGTTTCTTCAGCTGCCCGCCGGATCGGCTGGGGATCGAGGAGGTTCGGGCCTACCAGCTTCACTTGGCCGGGCTTGGCTGGTCGTGGTCGCACATCAACCAGGTGTCGTGCGCGTTGCGCTTTTTCTTCGGCGTGACGCTGGGCCGGCCCGAGGCGTTCGACCGCATCATCAGCGCCAAGGAGCCGAAGAAGCTGCCGGTGGTGCTCAGCGGCGAGGAGATTGTCCGCTTCCTGCAGGCGGTGCCGGGGCTACGCAACCGCGCGGCTCTGACCACAGCTTATGGCGCGGGGCTGCGGGTGTGCGAGGTGGCCGCCCTCAAGGTTGGCGACATCGACAGCAGCCGCATGGTCATCCGGGTCGAGCACGGCAAGGGCGGCAAGGACCGCTATGTCATGCTGTCGCCCCAACTACTGGGCATCCTTCGGGCCTACTGGCGATTGGCCAAGCCGGCGGCCTGGCTGTTTCCTGGTCGTCAAGGGGATCGGCCGGTCAGCACCGCGACGTTGCAGGCGGCCTGCCGGGTGGCCGCACGCGAGGCGGATCTGGGCAAGCCAGTCACCGTTCACACGCTGCGCCACAGCTTCGCCACGCACCTGCTCGAAGCCGGCACCGATATCCGCATCATCCAGGTGCTGCTCGGCCATGGCCGGCTGGCGACGACGGCGATCTATACCCGCGTGGCGACCAGTGTCATCGCCGGCACACCCAGCCCTCTGGATCGCTTGTATCTCTCGGTGACGCCGCCCGCCTGAGAGCCTGGTATGCGCAGCGCCCTGGAGGTGGCGGATATTTTCCGCCGCCACGGCGCCGCTTACCGTGAGGCCCATGCCGGCCATCTGAGCCGCGGCCAGCGCCGCGTCATCGGCGCCATCGAAACCTGTCGTTCGGCAGCGCTGGGCGGTCATGTCGAACAGTGCAACGGCTGCGGCGAGCTTCGCATCGCCTACAATTCCTGCCGCAACCGGCACTGCCCGAAGTGCCAAGGGTTGGCGCGTGCTCAGTGGCTGGCCGACCGGCAGTCCGAGCTGCTGCCGGTGCCGTATTTCCACGTCGTCTTCACGGTGCCGGCGCCGATCGCCGAGATCGCTCTCCACAATAAGGCCGTCGTCTATGGCATCCTGTTCACCGCCGCCGCCGAGACGCTGCGCATCATCGCTGCCGATCCCAGGCATCTCGGCGCCGAGATCGGGTTGATCGCCATCCTGCACACCTGGGGACAGAACCTGCATCATCATCCCCATGTCCACTGCGTTGTGCCGGGCGGCGGGCCATCGGCCGACAGGAGCCGCTGGATCGGCTGCCGCCCTGGCTTCTTTCTGCCGGTAAAGGTGTTGTCGCGTCTCTACCGTCGGCTTTTCCTGACCCGCCTCCAGGCGGCGTTCGAGGCGGGTCAGCTCCGGTTCTTCGGCGATCTGGCCAGCTTGGCTACGCCCGCCGCCTTCGCTGCACGCCTGCGACCGCTGCGCACCATTCGATGGGTCGTCTACGCCAAGCGCCCGTTCGGCGGACCTGAGCAGGTGCTCGATTATCTCGCCCGCTATACCCATCGCGTTGCCATCGCCAACAGCCGCCTTGTCGGTCTTACCGAGGGCCGGGTCAGCTTCCGCTGGAAGGATTATCGCCACCACGACAAGCAAAAGGTGATGACCCTTGGCGCCGACGAGTTCATCCGCCGCTTCCTGCTCCACGTTCTGCCTGACGGCTTCCATCGCATCCGCCACTACGGCTATCTCGCCAACGGCGGGCGCGCCGCCAAGCTGGCCCATTGCCGCCGTCTGCTGGCTGTCCCCGAGCCGGCGCCGCCTGCCCCTGCTGCCGATTACCGTGAACGCTATCAGCAGCTCACCGGCCGCTCACTCGACCTCTGTCCGTGCTGCGGCGGCCGCATGATCCAAATCGGCGTCATCCCGCGTGCGAGCACTTTCGCCGCTGCCGCTCCCTGGAACACCTCATGATCTCAATGCGACACCCCATCAGAGCCCAGTGTCCCGGATCGGCGCCAGCTGTCGACGCCGTCACTCCGCTGGCGCTTCCAGCGACTGACGACAGATCGTATCCAGGCAACCAACCCCGCAAGCCGCGGCGATCTCCGGCGCCATCGATCAGTCTACCTCCCGTGGCCGCCACCAGCATCCCGATCGCGGCTCACCGGAGCGTTCCTTCGAACCGGCATCACCACTCCGCCCCGACCACCGGCAGGGCTCAATCCCCATAGGCCGCGACCCTCGATCCGCGGCTTCGTTCAATCAGGCTTCTGCGCAATCCCGCGCTCCTGCAGCGCCCCGGTCGACTGTGCTCTGACGCGGGATCGCGC
>VAZT01000278.1 GCA_005884825.1 Alphaproteobacteria bacterium | reverse complement strand
TGATCGACCGGCGAAATCACCACATCCTCCAGCCTCTGCTCTATCAGGCAGCGACCGCCGTTCTCGCGCCGTCGGAAATCGCCGCGCCAATCCGGCAACTCGCCGAGAAGCAAAAGAACCTTTCCGTAATGATCGCCGAAGTTACCGGCGTGGATCTGAATTCCCGCTCGTTCGAAACTTTGTGCCCGGTCCTTGGATAAATAAATAACGTTCAATTATCTGGTGATCGCCACTGGGATGCGGCCAAGCTATTTCGGCCACCACGAGTTCGCCAAGCATGCCCCCGGGCTCGAGACCCTCGGGGATGCTGAGGCAATCCGGGCAAAAATTCTCAGCGCCTACGAGGCGGCGGAGCAGACGGACGACCCGGATGAAACGCGCCAGGCAAGTGACCTTCGTGCTGGCCGGCGCCGGCCCGACCGGTGTCGAGCTGGCCGGGTCGATTGCCGAAATGGCTGCCGTCGCCCTGCGTTCGAATTTCCGGCGGATCGATCCTGCGAAGACCTCGATTCTGCGGATCGAGGGCGGTAAACGCATCCTGCCGAGCTACGCCGAGTCCCTATCAAAACCAAAAAAAGCCGCCAGGCGGCTCGAAAAGCTCGGCGTTACCGTCATGGCGGCGGCAAGGATAGAACACGTCGCCGAGCATGGCGTGATCGTCGGCGGCAACCGGATCGAGAGTGCGACGGTGCTGTGGACGGCGGGGGTCGCACCCTCGCCGATATTGACCAAGCTCGGAGTCAAAACAGACCAGGCCGGCCGGGTCTGTGTCGGCCCGTTCCCGGACGTACCGGATTAGCCGGGGATATTCGTCGTCGGCGATGCGGCCGCCGTGATAGTCGGACCGAGAGGTTTAACCACAATCTTGACGGCGCCCCCGGCGAAGGTGACTATTCCCCTCAAAGCGGGAGCGGTTTGGCGATGCGTCGCCCGCGCTAGCCGAGGGAGGAGTGAGATGGGCATTTTTTTGAGCAAGCGCGAGCTCGCGCAAACCGAGCCAGCGGAGAAGCTGGACTTCAAATCTCCGGTACCGACTCGAATGGTGTCGAACGGCGAGTTCAATCCTCTGCCGCAGACGCACCGCCAGCGACAATTCGAGGAACGGCTCAAAGATCTTTCCGAGGCGAGTGCCCGCAACCTCGGCATGGACCGCCGACAGTTTCTGCACACCGGCTGCGGCATGGCGGCTGCCTTCATCGCGCTGAATGACGTGTTTGGCCCGATTTTCGATGTCTCGCTCGCCGAAGCAGCCGAGCCTGACGCCGCCGCCCAGCGGGCGAGCGGGCTTGCAGGACAGTTCATCCTCGATGATCAGGTTCATTTCGTGCGGGACGACTACAATGTCGAGGACATTCTCGGTCTCGCCAAATATGCCGGGCAGCACTGGAACCCTGCGCTGCTCAAGGATCAGCTCGGGATATCGCTAGATCGGTACAAGTTCGAGAACTTCCTCAAGGAGGTCTACCTCGACAGCGACACGAAGGTGGCCCTGCTGAGCGGTGCTCCATTCGACAACCCGGCAGCGTGGTTCCTGTCGAACGATCAGATCAAACTCGCGAACCAGACCGTCAACAGCATCGCTGGCTCCAAGCGGTTGCTGTTTCATTCGTTATTCACTCCGGCCCAACCCGGCTGGCTGGATGAGGTGGACCGCTGCATCGCCGAGGTGAAGCCCA
The DNA here is from genome assembly GCA_005884825.1 of Alphaproteobacteria bacterium. GTDB lineage: Bacteria > Pseudomonadota > Alphaproteobacteria > ATCC43930 > CGMCC-115725 > AP-15. Next base: position 9,817 of record VAZT01000278.1, on the reverse strand, counting down.
ACAGCTGGAAGGGGTATACGATTGGCGACCCGCTGCAGCCCAAGACCACGAAATATCCGTGGCGGCTCGATGATCCCGGGGGGCGCCTGGAAATACGCTAATGTGGACGACTTGCCGAAGGCGGCGAAGGACTGGCCGCAGATCAATTTCGTGATCTACCATTCCGCTCTTCGCGCATTCCTCGAGGAGCCCGACAGCGAGCTCGCCGAGTTCGAAAAGAACGGTTACATCCGGTGGGTGTCCGACCTCGCCGCGATCCCCGAGAAGTCCGGCGTCAGCAATGTCTATGCCGATATCGGTACATCGTTTGCCATCTCGGCGGTCTCGAATCCGCGCTTCTGCGCCGCAATGATGGGCACGCTGATCAAGGGGCTCGGGCATGATCACGTGTTCTGGGGCACCGACTCGGTATGGTACGGCTCGCCTCAGTGGCAGATCGAGGCATTCCGCCGGCTCGAGATCCCGGAAGACATGCAGAAGAAACATGGTTTTGCCCCCCTCGGAGCCGCCGACGGTACAGTCAAGAGCGCGATCTTCGGCTACAACGCGGCGCGCTTTTACAAGCTCGATCTGCGCGCCGAACTCCCGCCCATGCACGAGGACGGGATTGCCAGGCTGAAGGCTGCCTATCTCGAGGACGGCCGTATGCCAAGCAACACTGCTTATGGCTTCATTGCCCGTCGCAGCTGATTCACCAAACGTGATTGCTTTGAGTTTTCGAAGAGTGGCGCCGTCTGCGAGGTAAAGGAACATGGAAATCGGTGCTGCGATCTTCTTCACCGACTACTCGATAACGCCAACCGAGCTTGCGGTGGCGCTCGAACAGCGTGGTTTCGACTCGCTATGGGTCGCGGAACATTCGCACATTCCGGTCTCCCGCCGGTTTTCCCACCCGCAGGGTGAAGCGGCGCTGACCAAGGAGTACTTTGACGTGATGGACCCGTTCGTCACGCTCAGCGCGGCCGCGGCGGTCACCACCCGCCTCAAGCTGGGCACGGCCGTCTGCCTCGTTATCCAGCGGGACACGATCCAGACCGCCAAGCTTGTTGCTTCGCTGGACCAGGTATCGAAGGGCCGCTTTCTGTTCGGCATCGGCTGCGGCTGGAATGCCGAAGAAATGGAAGATCACGGCACTGTATACGAAACCCGCACCCTCAAGATGCGCGAGCAGATCGAGGCGATGAAGGAGATCTGGACCAAGGACGTCGCAGAATATCACGAGGCTCTGAACCGGTTGCCGAGCGCGTAGTTCAGGATGCGCCGCAGCTGAGGGCCGAAGGCGCGCGTGATCCCGGTCTGGACCATGTGCACGCCCCAAATCAGGAGGGCAATTGCACCGGCGAGGTCCATGAGGGTGAGAGTTGTGTTCATCCTGCGTGCTCCGCGTCAAACGCAGTCTGCCTACCCACTTATACGCCCCGCGTCGAGCGGCACGCCGCAAGCCGCGGCGGAGAGTGAACTCGCCACCCCGGCAATTCGCCACTCGGGCTGCACCGGCTGCCGCTTTAGAAGAATTGTCCGTACCCAGCGTTGCGCCAGGGCCGATTCAGCGGATCGGCGTCCATTCTTTGCTGAACGTCCGGTCGCGGAACGCGATAAAGGCCAGGTTGACGAGCCACATCGCGATCAATTGCGGGTGGCCGACCTGATGGCCGCGTCGACCGCTGTGCAGCACACTGAGTTTCGGAGCGATCGTCGTTCGACCGATCCGGGAAAGACGACGAAACATGTCGGTGTCTTCGAACGCGATCAGATCCGCACGGAACCCGCCCAGGCGGGCGAACGCCTCCCGCCGGATCATCTGAAATTCGCCGAAGGAAGCCCCCCGTTTCAGTATGTTGTTGGCAACCCGCAGGCCAAAGTTGGCGATGCCCGAGACAAGCTTGTCGCCAAGCGTCTCGTCCGCCGGAAACACCCGCAGGTAAGCGGTCAACCCAACCAACCCCGGTTCTCCGTCGAAATAGGCGAGCGCATGCGCAAAGAACTGGTCCGGCTCCGGGATGACGCAGTCGGCATCGAGAAAGACGAAAAAATCGCCGGCGGCGAGCTTGGCGCCCTCGTTACGCCCTTCGCCAATCGTCTGACGGCCCGCGCCCGAATATACCACGACGGTAGTCGCATATCGGGCTGCCAATTCAGCCGTCCGATCGATACTGCCCCCGTCAGAGACGATCACCTCATGCGGCAGGGTCAGTGTCGCTGCCAGGGTTCGCAGCGTCGATTCGATTATCTTCGCCTCGTTCAAGGTCGGGATGATGATCGAAATCATGCAGCCGGGCGGTCCAAGAAGGTACCGAAGAGGCGGTCCAAAATGTTGAAATATTGCCCGAAATTGTAGCGAAAACGAGTGTGGTGCAGGTCGTGGTGGGTCACCGCGTTGAGATATTTCAGCAGCCGATGTTGCTGTGAGGCCGGCGCGACGAATTCGTGGCCGCAGTGTCCGGCGGCGTTGACGAGGCCGTCGAACAGCAGATAGGCGAGCAACGTCGCCGGATGTAAAGGCACGAAGAAAATCACCAGGGCAAAGAAGCCGAACTGAGAAATGGTTTCCAGTGGCTGGAACGACAAAATTGACCAGGGCGTCGGTGTGAGCGATCTGTGGTGTCCGGCGTGGACGGTTTTGAACAGCGGAGGGAGGTGCATCAACCGGTGCGTGGTATAGAAATAAATGTCGTGCAGAACCACTAACGCGGCGAACCCCGCCGCCGCCCACCACCACGGGCGCTGCGCGAACTCGAAATAGAGTGCCGTCGCACCGTTCCGGGCCGCGTGATAGACGATCAGACAATAAGCCGAGAACAGCAGCAGCGCCGAGACCGACTGGCGAATCTCGCGACGGATGTCCTGCGATGAAGGCCGCCGCTTCTGGATCCGCATGGCTTCAGTCGCCGTACTGCAGCGGGTGAAAAAGAAGTAGTGGAACAGACCCGCCGGAACGACATAGGCGGTAACGAGAAGCAACACAAAAATCACGCAATACTCGATCGTATAGGTCAGCATCCGTCCCCGACCGCCCCCTCATCCGGCGCTAACGACATCGTAGAGCCGATGAATCCGGTCGGAGAACCATTCCGTCAGGCGGTGCTTCGGAACACTCTCGTCGAGTTCGGGCACGGCGCTCGATTGGGCTAAAGCCTGGCGCCGAGCCAGCGCCCGGCAGAGCTCCTGGGCAACCGGCGGCCGGGCCTCCAGGATGGGCGTGAGGTCCGCCTTAGCCAGCTCGTAAATCGTGGCGGGGACCAGCGCGCTGAACCTTCCCGTGCTGGCCGCCCCGGTCAGCATCCCGATTTCACCAAAATGGTCTCCCGGTCCCAAGCGCAACACTTCCATATCGCCCGCGATGCCTTCGCGGGTGAGCGAGACGACGCCGCTGCCGACTATAAACAATGATTGCAGAACGATACCGCGCTCAACCAACGTTTCGTGCTCATCGTAGGATCGTCGCTTGAGTTTTGCGGCGATGGCCGCGCGTTCCTCTGTCGTGAAAGTTGTAAAGATGTCAACCAGCTCGAGCAGCCGTTCGATACGGGTGCGGCTCTTTCGCAAGTTCCCGTCCGCCACCGGCCCGTTCTGGGGCGCTGCCAGGTCGATGTCGGCGGCGGCCAGGTGCCGATGGATAAAGTCGAACAGCTCGTTTTGCGCCTTTATGGTCGATGCCAGCTCTTCGACGAAAAACGCGATCTCGAACTCCGCGTAGCTGGCATTGATCGTCTTGACGGTAATCGTCGGAGCCGGAGTTGCGACGATCAGCCGAGAATTGCGAATCGCGTGCTCGAGTATCTCGCTGCACCTCGAAGGCGATGTCCGGGAATCGACCTGAACGGTTACGGCGGTGCCGTGAAGACCGCTTGGAGAACTGACGTTGACGATTTTGGATTTGGCGATCGTGCTGTTGGGCAGTATCGCCAGATCTCGACGCGCCGTCAGGATGTAGGTCGCGCGCCAGTTCAACTCGATGACCCGGCCGTCGGTGCCGCCTTCGACGCTGATCCAATCGCCGGGCCTGTAAGGCCGGCTGAAGCTCAGCACAATGCCGGAAAACACATCGCCCAAAGTGCTCTGCAGCGCGAGACCAAGGATGATCGCCACGACCCCCGAGGTCGCCAGCAAGCCCTTGATCGGCAGATCGAAGACGTAGGCGATGATCGCAAAAGCTGCAGCGAGATAAATGAGACCGGCCAGCAGGTCTTGCAGCAGCTTGGCCTCGCGCGGGCTGCGTTGAAAAACGACAAAAGCGCGCAGCAGGCCGACCAGAAACCAGGCTGCCCAAAACCACCACGCGATCTTCAAGATGGCATGAACCGCATCGCGGAACGGTGAGCCGGTCAGTGCCAACGGCTGGTAGGGCACGATATCGGCGTGCAGAAGGACGATCGTGAGCAGGATCAAAAAAATTACCCGCACGACTGCGCGTCCGAATGGATGTTGTTTGAAAAAGAGATACGTCGCCACACCGCCAAAGATGAAAAGCCCGAGGATGATAACCAGCGGGTCGCGGGCTGCCTCTGTAATGCTCGCAAAATCCATCATCTGGTGTTTTCCGAAATCACCGATCTACTCAGGAGAGCTCATGCTGGATGCCGTTACAGAAGTCCGAGCCCACCCAACACCCCGCCGGCGGTCAGGATCCAAAGCGGATTGAGCCGTGTGCCGAGCATCAGTACCACTGCGGCAGCGGTGATCGCTACACTCTGCCATCCGACAGCAGCAGAACGAGCCATCACATAGCCGCCGGCAATGACGAGCCCGATCGTCAGAGGGGCAAGCCCACGCCGCGCGATGCGCTGCCATGGCATATCGCTGAAGCGGTCCCATAGGCGGTAGGAAAGATAATACATCGCGCAGGGCGGCCCGAAGGTCGCGAGCGCACTGGCGATCGCCCCCGGAATTCCTCCGACCTTCAGCCCGAGGAAACTCATCATCAGGATCATGTTGGGTCCGGGCATCACTTGCGACACCGCGAAGAAATTCGCGAAGCTAATGCCAGGGTTGCGGCAGAGCTGTTCATTGTGCTCTGGCGCTTTCGAGCCCCGCGACGGCGATGCTGACCGGCGCCAATGCAAGCAGCACTATCGGCAGCGGCAGTCTGGTGAATGCCATGCCGGCGAAAGCCAGACCGGCAAAGAGCAATGCTGTGCGGCGGCTGCGGTGTGGCATCAACAGCCGCAATCCAGTCCCGATCAGCAACCCCGCTGCAGAAGCCGAAAGTCCGCTGAGGACATTCTGCAAGACCGCGATTTCGGCACTTCGAAGCACAATGCCGCCGATCGTCAATCCGACTGTCCAGGGTACCAGAATAAAGCCCGCGACCGCGCTAATCGCGCCAAGCGCGCCCCGCAGCTTGGCGCCGACGCAGACCGTGATTCCCACGATGTTCGGCCCGGGCATCAGCTGGCAAAGGGTCAGGGTCTCGGCAAATTCCTGCTCGTCCATCCACCGGCGTTGCTCGACCACGACGCGGCGCGCCCAAACGAGCCCGCCGCCAAAACCGCTCAGTGAAACCCTCAGAAAGCCGATAAATAGAGCGCTCAGCGGGACCCGATCGCCGGAGCTGCTGCTTTTGCGCGCCTCAAGCATAACATCACCCCCGGCATCTGTCGTCGATCGCCTCGGCAAGCGGGGGCTGACTCCTCCCGCCTGGTTCGCTATCGTGCCGCATCGATCGAGACCAATACCGGCGCGGCTTTAGAAAGGTCGAGAGAACATGCTGTCAAGACAGCTTCGATTGCTCGTGCTTGTCGTGGCCACCGGCCTGGCGAGTGCCGGTGCCGGGACGGCCCGGGCGCAGGACGACGAGCTCGAAGCAATGGCCGCCGCTCTCAAGGACACGACTTATACACTGCAGGAGGCCTTGAAGGCCGGCGAGCGCGAAGGTCAGCCGATTTCGGCCCAGTTCGAGATGGATGACGGCAAACTGCAGATTTCGATTTACACGACCAAGGGTGACGATTTTTCCGAAGTCGTGGCCGACCCGAAAACCGGCGCGATCGTCAAAACCGAAAAGATCACCGACACCGACGAGCTCAACGACGCGGCGGATCAGAAGGCCGCGATGCTAAAGGCGAAGACTTCGCTGGTGACCGCGGCCGATGCGGCCGTGAAGGAGAATGCCGGGTTCCGCGCGGTCAGCGTCTTTCCCGATCTGCGGGATGGGCATGCGATCGCGGAGGTCACCTTGTTGCAGGGCACGACGGCAAAAAAGGTTACGGAAAAGCTGGATTGAATCACTTGTCGATCAGAATGGCCCTGAAATCGTTGACGTTGGTGCGCGTGGGGCCGGTGATCAGCAAGTCACCGAGCCGAGCAAACACCGAATAGGCATCATTGTTGGCTAGATGCGCCGGGAGGCTGAGCCCGGCCTGGACGGTGCGCTCCAACGTATCGGGCAACAGGAACGCACCGGCATTGTCCGCGCTGCCGTCGATGCCATCGGTGTCGGCAGCTATCGCGGCAATCCCGGCATGCCCGTCGAGCGCCACGGCGAGGCTCAACAGGAATTCCGCGTTGCGCCCGCCGCGTCCGCCGCCGCGCACCGTGACCGTCGTCTCGCCGCCCGAGATCAGCACGCAAGGAGGCTCCGCCGGCTGTCCGTACCCCGCGGCCTGTTTGGCGATGCCGGCGTGCACCAGCCCGACGTCGCGCGCCTCGCCTTCGATCGCGTTGCCGAGGATCAGCGGCCGGAACCCGGCGTCTAGCGCGACCCGCGCGGCGGCTTCGAGAGCGTCTTGCGGCGTGGCAACGACATGGTTGGTCACATTGCAAAAACGGGTGTCGCCGGGTTTTGGCGTCTCGGAAGTCGGCTCTCGCAGGTGTTTCAGCACGGAATGAGGGATTTCGATCCGATACTTCTCGAGGATCGCGATCGCCGCCGCGGAGGTGGTCGGGTCTGGTACGGTCGGCCCCGATGCGATGACCGAGGGGTCGTCTCCCGGCACGTCCGAAATCATCAGCGAGACGACCGGCGCGGGGGCCGCCGCGATCGCCAGCCTGCCGCCCTTTATCGCCGACAGATGTTTGCGGACGGTGTTGATTTCTCCGATATGTGCGCCGCTGCGCAGCAATGCGCGATTGATCGCCTGCTTGTCCTCGAGCGTGACCCCGGCGGCGGGAAGGGCCAGCAGCGACGAGCCGCCGCCGGAAAGCAGACACAGGACGAGGTCGTCCGGCCCGAGGCCCCGAACATTGTCGAGAATCCGTCGCGCCGCTTCGCGCCCCGCGGCGTCCGGCACCGGATGCGCGGCCTCGATCACTTCGATGTGCCGGCACGGCACGGCGTGGCCATACCGGGTGACAACGAGCCCTTCGATCGGACCGGACCAGTTCGCCTCGACGGCCGCCGCCATCGCAGCGGCGGCTTTGCCGGCCCCGACTACGACGGTCCGGCCCTTTGGCGGCTTGGGCAGGTGCTTTGGAACGCACAACGCCGGCGCGGCAGCCGCGACGGCGGCATCAAACATGTCGCGCAGCAGCGTTCGATAATCCATAAGAATAGCCAGGGTTGCTTGCCGGTCAGCCAAGTGTCTACACCCATTCGAGGCCGATTTGCAGCGCCCCGGCGGACAGACGATCACTTGTGTGTTCACCCCGCCAGGACTCGCGTTTACCATCGCGAACAGCATCGGTTTCCACATTTGGGGTGGCGGGATGAAGCGACGCGAAACGCTAAGTTCAACTGCGGCGGCCTTACTCCTCACCGTCCTGTGTTCGGCAATAAATGCGCTGCCAGCGGCGGCCCAGGCGCCGCCCGAGGCAAGCGCCGCCGTGCCGAAGGCAGGCTCCTTCTTGCTGACGGTCTTCTTGCGGCACGACCAGACGAAGACGGTCGAGCAGATCAACGCGCAGTTGCGGGATCAGGGCTTCTACAAGAAGTTCCCGCCAGACGGAATCGAAATCGTGAGCTGGTACGTGATGATGGGTATCGGCCAGGTCGTCATTCTGCGCGTGCCCGCCGAAAAGCTGCGCGATACGAACCGGGTCATCGAGCAGACCGCCTGGGGCGGCTATCGAACCGAGTTCTACCCGACTTACGATTTCAAGCCGGTATGGGACGCGATCCCGCACCATCGTCCCTGAATATCCCAACGCCCGAACCATGAGGAGCCAGGTTCAAGTGCGTCATCGCCGGCGCATTCTCTGCGTCTTTCCGCGGTATGCCCCATCGTTCGGCACGTTCCAGTACGCCTATCCGCTGATGGGCGGGGTTCGCGCCTTTATGCCGCCTCAGGGAATTCTGGTCGTTGCCGCCTATTTGCCGCCGGCATGGGAGGTCCGTATCGTCGATGAAAACATCCGGCGGGCAACCGAAGCGGAGGTCGCCTGGGCCGATGTTGTCTTTGTCAGCGGCATGCATGTTCAAAGGGCCGAGATCGAGGCCACGGGTCGGCGAGCGCGGGCCGCGGGCAAGACAACGGTATTGGGCGGTCCGTCGGTCTCCGCCTCGCCGGAGAAGTATCCCGAATTCGATTATCTCCACCTCGGCGAGCTCGGCGATGCAACGGACGCGCTGATCCGTGCGATCGACGAGAATGCAAGCCCACCCGCAGCGCAGCAGCGTTTTACAACGTGCGAGCGTCTGCCGCTCGCCGAGTTCCCGATCCCGGCCTACGAGCTGATCGAAGGCCGCCGCTATTTCATCGGCAGCGTCCAGTTTTCGAGCGGATGCCCCTATCGTTGCGAATTCTGCGACATCCCGGCGCTTTACGGGCGTCAGCCCCGCCTCAAATCGCCGCAGCAGATCCTCACCGAGCTGGATGCGCTGCTCGCCGCCGGGATCAAGACGTCGATTTATTTTGTGGACGACAACTTCATCGGCAACAAGAAGGCGGCGCGGGAACTCCTGCCGTATGTTGTCGCTTGGCAAAAGCGGCGCGGCTATCCGGTGCAGCTGTGCTGCGAGGCGACCCTCAACATCGCCAAATCGCCGGAGATTTTGGCGATGATGCGCGAAGCCTATTTCTGCACGGTTTTCTGCGGCATCGAGTCGCCGGAACTGGCCGCGCTCGACGCCATGCAGAAATCGCAGAACCGCGCGGTCCCATTGCTCGACGCGGTCGCGACAATCAACAGCTACGGCATCGAAGTCGTCTCCGGGATCATCCTCGGTCTCGACACCGACACGCCGCAGACCGCCGATCGGCTGATCGAGTTCATCGACCGCTCGCAGATCCCGATGTTGACGATCAATCTGCTGCAGGCCTTGCCGAAAACACCGCTGTGGGACCGGTTGCAGGCCGCCGGGCGGCTCGACGAAGACGCAGACCGCGAGTCGAACGTCGTATTCGTTCGGCCCTATGAGGAGGTGTTGCTCAATTGGCGCCGTTCGATCCGCGACGCCTACACCCCGGAAGCGATCTATCGCCGCTTTGCCTGGAACGCCGAGCACACTTATGTCAACCGGATCGCCCTGCCGTTGTCGCGGGCGCGCCTCAACCCGGGCAATCTGCGCCGCGCCATCGGGATCATGACGCGACTGCTGGTTCGGGTCGGGCTATTTGGTGATTATCGCCGCAGCTTCTGGCAAATGGCCTGGCCCGCGCTGCGCGCCGGACGGATCGAGGAGCTGATCCATGTCGGGATCGTCGCCCATCACATGATCACCTTTGCACGCGCCTGCGCCGCGGGGCGCGAGAACGCATCCTTTTTCCTCGACCGGCCGAAAATCGCTGCATAGCTCCTCTACTCCCGCTGCAATTGTCGGGCTGCACGTGCGGCCGGGCGTTGGGCGCAGATTTTGAGCCACTCGGCAACTTTCGGAAAGGGCGACATGTCGATCCGGGCCGGCCGCGCCCAGGAAAGAATGCTCGCGACGTTGAGGTCG
>VAZT01000277.1 GCA_005884825.1 Alphaproteobacteria bacterium | reverse complement strand
TCGCAAGGCGATGTTCGAGAACCTCGCCGCGGCCCTGATTAAGCATGAGCAGATCAAGACGACCCTGCCCAAGGCCAAAGACCTGCGCCCGATCGTCGAACGGCTGATCACCCTCGGCAAACATGGCGGCCTCGCGAACCGCCGCCGGGCGATCGCCGCGCTGCAGGATGCAGGGCTCGCCAACAAGCTGCTGACGACTCTGGCCGAGCGCTACGCCGACCGGCCGGGCGGCTATACTCGCATCATCAAGGCGGACTATCGCTATGGCGACAACGCCGCAATGGCGGTCATCGAATTCGTCGACCGCGACCCCGAAGCCAAAGGCAAGGATTCCGGCCCGACTGGAACAGAAGAACAGGCCGAAGCCGAAGCCGCGTAACCGCCAAGGGTCCTGCCGCGTTCCAAATTTTGGCGAGGCCCAAAACGGCTAAATAACAGCCAGGAACAGCCAGCGATAACAGCGAGATCATGGCCACTGCTCTCGCCGAGAACTGAGGGTCTCTGCGGCGAAGGCCGGCCTTTTGGCTGTTATTTTTTTTCGCATTAACAGCGGTATCAGTGGCGCCCTCGGCGCGCATCCGCGCATGAGCGCGTCGCACGCCTCTTACTCGCAGCATCGCGAGAAACCGCCTAAAATGCTCGAAACCGAGGGGAGAAACCCGAGATGCTGTTCAAATGTCTGCCGCCGGGGGCGGAAATTCCGGGGCGTTTTCCGGGACCGGCTCATGCACGCGGCAAATGGTTCACGGTCGACATTCACTGCCATGTGCTGACACCAAAGGCTGCGGAGATGGTCGCAGGCAACGCGGCAGCGACGCGGCATCCGCGGGAGGAGTACGCCAACCCTTTGGCTTCGGGGTCGCGGTCGACGAATTCGATGACCGCCATTGCGGCGTTGTCGCCATAGCGATAGCCGGCCGTTACCCGGACCGCTTTGTGCCGCTCGGCACGGTACCGTTTCAGGCCCCTGATTTCGCCGTCGCCGAACTCGACCGCATCCACAAGTCGCTCGGTTTTCGCGGCATCGAGATCGCGACCAATGTCGCCGGCGAGGATTTCTCGGCCGAGCGGTTCCGCAAGATCTTCGCCCGCATCGAGGAGTTCGGGCTCCTCATCTTCATGCACCCGACAGGGTTTCCCGAAGCGCGGAGGTTCGCCGACCATTATCTGGTCAACGTGATCGGCAACCCGCTCGATTCGACCGTCGCCCTCCATCACCTGATCTTTGGCGGGGTGCTACACGACTATCCCAACCTGAAGCTTGTGATCGCGCATGGTGGCGGCTATCTGCCGGCGTATTCCGGCCGGATCGACCATGCGGCGGCGGCGCGGCCCGATTGCTGCGAAAAGATCAACCGGATGCCGACCACCTATTTGAAGCGGCTCTATTTCGACACGATCGTCTTCACGCATCATCAACTCGAATACCTGGTCGAGCAATACGGGGCCGATCATGTGCTGGTGGGGACCGATTACCCCGCCGATATGGGCGAGGTTGACCCGATCGGCTTTATCGAGGGCGCTCGCGGGCTCGACGACAACGAGCGCCGGGCCATCCTCGGCGGCAATGCCGCGCGGTTGCTGAGCATCGAGATCCCAGGGAGGCCGGAATGAGCCGCCCGGGAGAGGATATTCTCTTCAAATGCCTCCCGCCGGGAACGGAACCGCTGGCCGGCCGGTTTCCGGGCCCTGCCCACGCCCGGAGCAAATGGTTCACGATCGACATCCACTGCCATGTCCGTTGCGAGAAAGCGGCGGCGATGGTCGAAGGCAACCCGGATGTCTCGCGCTGGTTTCTCGAAACATCAGCGAACGAGCGCAGCCGCGAGATCAATCGGCAAAACGGCGTGCGAACCCGCCTGCAGGGCTCCTCGCCCGAAAAGCGGATCGACGACATGGACCGGATGGGGATCGACATCCAGGCGATCTCACCGGCGCCGCGCCAGACCTATTACGGTGCCGATCCCGATCTCGGCCTCGAGGCGTCGCGCGCGACAAACGATTTTATCGCCGATATCTGCGGCCGCTACCCGGACCGCTTTGTTGGCCTCGGGACCGTGCCGTTCCAAGCCCCCGAACTGGCGCTCGCAGAGCTCGACCGATTGCACAAATCCTTGGGCTTTCGTGGGATCGAGATCATGACCCACGTCGCCGGCGATGATCTGTCGGCCGACCGCTTTCGCAAGATCTTTGCGCGCTGCGAGGAATTGGGCCTCCTGGTCTTCATGCACCCCGACGGGTTTACCGAAGCGCGGCGGTTCGCCGACCACTACTTCAACAATGTGATCGGCAACCCGCTCGATTCAACGGTGGCTCTGCATCATCTGATCTTTGGCGGCGTTCTCGCCGACAATCCGAACCTGAAGCTCGTCGTTGCCCATGGCGGCGGGTTTCTGCCGGCCTACCCTGGACGCATCGACCACGCCGCCTCGGCGCGTCCGGATTGCTGCGAGCGCATCCACCGGATGCCGAGCACGTATTTGAAAAGGGTCTATTTCGACGCGCTCGTCTACACGCACCACCAGCTCGAATACCTCGTCGAAGAATACGGCGCCGATCACATACTGATGGGCACCGACTATCCGGCCGATATGGGCGAGGTCGATCCGATCGGCATGATCGAAGGGACGCCGGGCCTCGACGATATAGAGCGGCGTGCGATCCTGGGCCGTAACGCCGCAAGGCTGCTCAACCTCGAAATCCCGACCACCGCGCGCTAAATTATTGCGCAATGGCGATCATGCTGGCCAAAACCTACCAGGCTTTCAAGGCGGCAGGTGCGCCCGAAGATGATGCTGTCGCCGCTGCCGAGGAATTGGCTGGGTATGAGAACCGTCTCACGAACATTGAAAGTCGGCTCGACCGGATTGAAAATCGGCTCGATCACATCGAAAACCGGCTCGATCACATCGAAAACCGGCTCGACCATATTGAAAACCGGCTTGCTTTGGTCGAGGCCAAGGTTGCTGAATTCGCGGGTAAAATCACGGTTCTGACCTGGGCAGTCGGCATCAATGCCGCCGCGACGATCGCTATTCTGGGTATCTTGTTGCGCGGACACGGGCCACTGCCCTGAAGCAGCGGAGAGAGACATGAAATTTCTGACTGAGGAGCAGTTGCGGGAATTGTCGCCAGCGGAAACGGCGTCATTCGCTTCGCCGGTGCCGACGCAGATCGTGTCGAGCGACGAGTACATGCCGGTGCCGCAAACCGCGAAGCAGCGCGAGGTCGAGGCGCGGCTCAAGGATTTGAGCGACCGGCTCGCCCGGCGGCAGGGCCTGTCGCGCCGGCGGTTCTTCCAGACAGCCTCAGGCATGGCGGCCTCGTTCCTGGTCATGAACCAGGTCTTCGGCCGCTTGTTCGAGGTCAGTGAGGCGGAGGCGGCGACACCGGATATGGCGGCCGATCGCGCGCAAGGGCTGTCGTCTCAATTCATCATCGACGGCCACACCCATTTCCTGCGCGACGACACGCGCCTGATGGGCTTTATCAAGGCGCGAGAAGCGGTTGGCAAGGCCGGCTGGAACAAGGAAATCGGTGACAAGGAACAGACGATCGACGATCTGAAATACGCCAATTACATCAAAGAAATGTCAACAAAGAAGCCGGCTCGCGGCGGATGATGGCGCATTTCACGATCACCCCGGGCTGGCCAGGCTGGCTCGACCTGGTCGACAAGGCGATCGAGGTCTACAAGCCCGATTCGTGGAAGGGCTACACGGTCGGCGACAACACCCATAAGGAATTGGCCAACTACCCCTACCACCTCGACGACGAGAAGCTGATGTACCCCTTCTATGAGAAGGCGGTGAAATCAGGCATCAAGAATGTCTGTATTCACAAGGGGCTGTTCGCCCCGGCGGTCGAGGAAAAATTCCCGCGGCTGCGCCCCTACGCCGATGTGAGCGACGTCGGCAAGGCGGCGAAGGACTGGCCGCAGCTCAATTTCCTGATCTACCATTCGGGATATCGCTGGATCGGCGCCAGCCCGGCCGAGGGCATGGCGGAGTTCGACAAGACTGGCCGCAGCTCATGGACAAGCGACCTCGCCGAGATCCCCGAGAAATACGGCGTCACCAATGTCTATGGCGATCTGGGACAGCTTTTCGCCTGGACCGCGGTCGCCGAGCCGCGCCTCGCGGCGGCGCTGATGGGCATGCTGGTCAAGGGGCTCGGCGCCGACCACGTGTTGTGGGGCACCGACGCGGTGTGGACCGGCGCACCGCAATGGCAGATCGAGGGGCTCCGCCGCCTCGAAATCCCGGAAGACATGCAGAAGAGATACGGGTTCAAGCCGCTGGGCCCGGCCGATGGCCCGCTCAAGAACGGCGTCTTCGCCGAGAACGCTGTGCGGCTCTATAATTTCGATAAGCGGGCCGAGCTCGCCCGGCCCGACCGCTTCGCCGAGATCAAGGCCGACTATGTCAAGAACGGTCCGGGGCGCAGCAATTTGCGCTACGGCTGGGTCCGCAACGCGGGATGACCCAGGCGGCGTGTTGCGGCGGACCTTAGTCCGAGCGGCGCTGACAGGCGGGATCCTCGGTCTGGTGATCCCGCCCGCGGCGGCGCAGCAGAAAATGTTGCAAGCCGATGCGGAGTATCAGGACCGGCCGAAGAACGGGCTGACTTGCGCCGCGTGCAGCCTGTTCCGCAATCCGCGATCCTGCGAGATCGTAGAGGGCGACATCAGCCCCGATGGCTGGTGCAAATTTTTCGATTTGCCGGACTGAAGAGCGCGCCCGCGATTGCGTATCCTTAGAGGTACCGGGTCGGCCGGATCAGAGTGCGCCACATATGGGCCGACGGGCTGCTGTCCCACCCGAGCCCTTCCTTCGGCTGCTTGAAGTTGCGGCCGATGATGTCGGTGAACTCCTCGAGCTCCACGACGACGTCCGGGTCGAACGAGTAGATGTCGTGGACTGTGATCATCCGCGCGGTCATGTACCATTTGTGGTCGCGAGCCCGCTTGTACTCTTCCTCGATGTAGGGGTCTGGCCGGTAATCGGCGCCAAAATTCTTGATGTAGGATTCGGGGTAGGAGTAGCCGACCGACTCGTCGGGGTAGAAGCGCAGTGCCTGATGGGCGCGGATCGCCCAGGAGACTTCTTCGTCGACATAGGGCGCCACCATCTGCGCGCCCCAATAGCCGTGATCGGCGCGAATAAAGCCGATGACGCCGATGTCGTGCACGAGGCAGGCGAGGACGACCTTCTCGTCCATGCCGGCCCTGACGGCGTGCCGGGCGCTTTGCAGCAGGTGGTTCGCTGGACCAAAGCGGTATTTGAATGCTCATATCGCCGTCGGCGAGCTTGAACAGACGGGACTTGACGATGATCGCGTCGAGCTCGCGCATCATCCTATGTTCGAGCGCGTCGGCGCGCTCGGCTAAGCTCATCGTGTCGTTCATTTCCCGGTATCCTTTCTGATTGATTGAAGCGATCGGCAACCGTAGCAAATCGCGAGTGTTCGCTGCTAGTCTGACGACGCAGCCCAGGTCACGAAAGGCCCGCATAATGGCCCGTCATTTCGGCGTTCTGATCCCTTCAACCAACACGACCGTCGAGATGGAGTGCCGGCTGCTGCCGCCGGCCTATCAGGCGCATATCGGGCGGCTGATGACGAGCACGCCGGGCCAGACTTTTTCGCCGAGCCGAGACGAAGACATCGACTACCAGTCGCGTCTGCTCGGGACCGCCAAAGTCGAATTGGTGATCCTGGCGCAGACCTCGGCGAGCCTTTTCGCCGACGACTACGACGAAGAGGTGACCAAACGCATGAGCGCCGGCGCCGGGGTTCCGGCGATTACCTCGGCGCAGGCAATCGGCCGGGCGCTGCGCGCGCTGAGGGCGCGCCGGATTGCAATCGTTTCGCCCTATTCCGACGCTGTGAACGAGCGCGCTGCGCGCTATTTCGAGACCAAGCACGGGCTCGAAACCGTCGCGCTCGCAGGCTTTGGCGCGACCGATTCCTATGCGATCGGGCAGCTCGGTCCGGAAAATGCCCGCGACGCGTTCACCCGAATAAACCGGCCTGAGATCGAGGCCTTTGTCGTTCCCGGCGGCAATTTCCCGACGATGGCTTCCATCGCCGCCTGGGAGCAGGAGTTTGATAAACCTGTCGTGACGACCAACCAAGCCTCTTTCTGGGCGATGCTGCGCGCGTTCAATACCGGCGACCGCCTCCCCACCTTTGGCCGGCTGCTTGCGGAGGTCCCGCCTGGCTAGGGCAGGTAGTAAGCGAATACTACGGGCGAGACGAAAGCCCAGGTCTCGATGAATTCGGAGCGGTCGGGTTTGCGGCCGAGTTCCTCCATCGCGCCCAGCAGGCAGAACCAGTTGAGCACCTCATGCTGGCCGCTGTCCTCGATCTCGTCCGTGGTGTAGCGGTGCCAGGCCGCGTAGTCGCCCGTTTTCAATGCTTCATAGAGCCGCCGGTCGGCGGCAACATCGGGCCATAGCTGGTAATTCTTCTCGGTAAGGAACGAATGCGACCAGCTCGACGATGCGACGATCGCGGTTCGCCATGGGCTCTGTGCCATCACCCGCGCTGTGGCGGCGCCGACTGCCATGCAGCGGGCGGGGCTTGGCGAAGGCGGGTCGAGGTCGCGGATGTTGTTGCGCATCGCCAATGGCAATCGCAACCCGCGGGCGGCATTGACGCGCCGACCATAGCAATTCACGGAGAACGGGATCAGCGGATAGTCGAACCCGACCCGGTCGTCATCCAGCAACAGGATCGTGTTCTCAAAAGCGTGGCCGAGCGGGTGGTGTAGCGGCTTGTAGGCATAGGCGGCGTCGATCCCTGCCTCGAGCAGCCCCGAAGCCAGGTATTTGCCGGCTTGGCGGTGGCCGCGCAGGCGGAAGGTTTTATCGGCCGGCTCGTTCCACGGATTGTAGCTCGACCGGCGGTGCTTCCACGGCTGGATATCCCGGTCCTCATAGGCCAGCACGGCAAAGGGCGGGACGATGTCCTCCTTGAAATTCTCGTACTGGTCGTCACCGAACATGACGATGACATCGGGCTTGAAGTCATCGAGCGCCCGCCGCGCCTCGGCAAAATGCCGGCGGAACACCTGACGCGCCTTTCCAGCCGATGTCGTGCCGAAATCGCCGCCGAGCTCCTCACGCAGCTGAGGCGGCCAACGCGACGGGTCCTTTATTTCTGCAGGCATGTCAGGGTCGTCGAGCGAGGCCCGCATCATCACGGTCCAATCCTCGTCCCGCCGCAGCATCACTGGACGATGTGTGCACCCCAGTCCCAGAATTTCTCCCATTCTTCGCCTCCTAAAAGAGCCCCCACCCTAACCCTCCCCGCTCGGCAGAGGAGGAAATTGCGCTCCCTCCCCGTGCCAACCGGGGAGGGTTGGGGATAGGGCTTACTCCCGCGGCTAACCCTGGTCGGCGTGGTAGTAAGAGTTGCGCAGCACGCGGCCGGGCAATGCGCCGGTGTGCTTGCCCTCTTGCAGCAGCACCTGGCCGTTGACGATCGTCGCGTAGACCCCTTCTGCCGGCTCCTTGATGCGCCAGCCGCCTGCCGGGAAGTCGTGCACGACCTCCTCGTGGCCGCAATTTACCGTGGCGGGGTCGAAGATGACGATGTCCGCCGCCAACCCCGGCCGGAGCATGCCACGGTCGTAGATCCCGAAGGTCGAGGCCGAGTCGAAAGTGAGCCGCCGCACCGCCTGCTCGAGGCTCATCACCTGCTTTTCGCGCACCCACTCGCCGAGCAGTTTGGTGATGTAGCCATAGCCGCCGTGGAACTGCACGTGCGCGCCGCCGTCGCCGAGCCCGATGACGGCGTTGGGATGGGTCAGGATCTTGGTCAGCGCCTCGTCGTCGACGTTGTTCTCGGCCTGCAGGAAACGGGTTTCGAGCTTCTCCTCGACCGCCAGATCGAGGAATGCGTCGATGACCCGCTTGCCCTCTTTCTCGGCAATCTGCCCGATCGACTTGAACTGCATCCACTTGTTCTTTTCGAGCGCCGGCTGGTTGACCCACATGTAGTTCCACCACGTCTTCGAGAAGCCGACCGCGCTCTCCGGCTTGTTGACGACGGCCTCGTCGTGCAATTTGGCGCGGATTTCGGGGTCGGCGTAGAGCCGCAACTTATCCTCGTCCGACATCAAGAGGATCGGGTGCCAGGTCGGCAGGCCGCGGAACACCTGGCAGTTCTTCATCGTGAAGTCCTGCGTGATCCGGTTCGGGCTGCACATCGGGTAGGCGCGGATGCCGAGCGCCGCGGTCTCCTCGACCCGCGCCATGTGCACCTTCCATTCGTCCGGCCTGCGCATCGTCTGCGACAGGCTGTTGTAGACGACGGTGCGGCCGGTCGCCTCCGCGAGGCGGCGGATCATGCCGTCCTTCAATTCGACATATTGGCCGCCGCCGGCCTGGATCGTGCCGGTGCCCATCTCGCGCAACACGTCGCCCAGCGCGAAGATCTCCTTCTCGTCGGCCCACAACGCCGGGATATGCACGCCCTGCGGGTCGTAATGGCCTTTCTCGCGCGACACCGAGAGGCCGAGCGCGCCGGCCTTCATGCCGTCGCGGACGACATCCTGCATCGCCTTGATCTGGTTGTCGGAGGCGCCCGGCTTCTGGCACTCGTCGCCCATCACGTAATGCCGTACCGCCGTATGGCCGATCAGGTTGCCGACATTGATGCCGAGACGCTTGTCGAGATGGTCCATGTATTGGCCGGTCGTTTCCCAGTCGAACTCGACCGTGCGCAATATCTCCATCGGGATCGCTTCGACGTAGGAGAGGAACTCGGCCAGCCGCTCCTCGGCGCCCTGCCGCACCGGCGCCAGCGACAAGGAGCAATTTCCGAAGATGACGGTCGTCGCGCCGTGCTCGGGGGAGAATGTGCACAGCGGGTCCCAGGTAACCTGCGCATCGTAATGACAGTGATTGTCGATGAACCCGGGCGCGACGGCGCGGCCTTCAGCGTCGATCATGCGGGTAGCGGGGCCACTCAGTTTGCCGATCTCGACGATCTTGCCGTTTTTGACGCCGAGATCGCCCCGAAAAGCCGGCATTCCCGAGCCGTCGACAACAAGGCCGTTCTTGATCAGCAGATCGTACGCCATCGGTATTCTCCTTGGGGCGGGTGATTTCGACCGCGAGTGTAACGCCTCCTGGGGCTCTGACACACCTTAGGGAGGCCACGAGCTATGACAAGAGCGCGGGTGTGGTAATCGTAAAGCGATGGCGGTAGTGGCCAACACATCGGTTCGTGCTAAGGCTGTGCAAGCCGACGCTGCGCACGGAGCAACCAAGCCATGACGCTATCGCCCGACGAATATCACGATCATCTAAAGACCACTGCGGTGCGCGCCGGCTTCAGCTTCGACGATGTCGTATTGCCGAGCGACAAGACCGTGCTCGTCGGTCACCTTCGGTTCCGCTACCTCGATTGGGGAAATGAAAAGCTGCGGCCGCTCCTCTTCCTGCATGGCGGCGCACTGACCGCGCATACCTGGGATCTCTGCTGTCTCGCATTGCGCGACGAGTTTCACTGCATTGCGCTCGATCAGCGGGGGCATGGCGATACCGACTGGGCGCCCGACGCCGACTACTCGATTGCAGCGCAGCGCGAGGACGTCAAAGGCTTTGTCGACACGCTCGGGCTCGACCGTTTCATCCTCGCCGGGATGTCGATGGGCGCCATCAATGCCCTCGCCTTTGCCATCCATTACCCCGAGAGGCTCTCACATCTGGTGCTGATCGATGCCGGTCCCGAGGTCAGGCGCCCCGGCTCGCGCCGCATCCGC
>VAZT01000276.1 GCA_005884825.1 Alphaproteobacteria bacterium | reverse complement strand
CATTTCGTCCTCCCCAGGAAGCAGCTGCGGCGCGATCTTACGCCGAAATCTCTCCTCCCGCCTATCCGGGAGCATGGATGCCCCTCCCACAAGCGCGCGCGGTCATGTAGCATCGCAGGCGAACCTCTGAGGAGACCGCCATGCCCGACGCTTATCCGTTGGCCTCCGCCGATCCGGCGAGCCTCGGCTTCGCCGCGACGCCGCTGCAACATCTCGATCGGCTGATCCGCCAGCATATCGAGGAAGCCCGGTACCCCGGCGCGCAGA
The DNA here is from genome assembly GCA_005884825.1 of Alphaproteobacteria bacterium. Lineage (GTDB taxonomy): Bacteria > Pseudomonadota > Alphaproteobacteria > ATCC43930 > CGMCC-115725 > AP-15. Next base: position 4,126 of record VAZT01000276.1, on the reverse strand, counting down.
TAGCGTTGGCGCGTCGCGGCAAGCTGGCGCTGTTCCGCAGCTACGGCGAAGCCAAGACCGAGGGCCGGAACCTGTCGGCAACGGACGACACACTTTTTCTGCTGTTCAGCCAGACCAAGATGCTGACCAGCTGCGCGGTCTGGACATTGATCGAGGAAGGCAAGCTCTCCTTTATGGACCGGGTCGCGGACCACCTGCCGGAGTTCGCCAAGCGCGGCAAGGGCGAGATCACCCTGCATCAGGTCATGACCCATCAGGGCGGCTTTCCGAGCGGCGACGTTACCCAGGCGACCTGGACCGATCACACGAGGATGCGCGCCGAAGTCTGCGACTTTTCGCTCGACTGGACCCCGGGGACGCGGCTGCAATACCACCCGCGCGCAGCGCATCTGACCCAGGCGATGGTGATCGAGGCGGTTACAGGACAGGACTATCGCGACGTGATCCGCGAAAAAGTACTGGCGCCGCTCGGGCTCGCCAAGGATATTTTTGTCGGTGTCCCGCCGAGCGAGCAGGAGCGTTGCGCCGACACGTATGCGCCGGAGCCGCGCGACAATTCGGCGGAATTCAAAGCCGCCGGAATGCCGAGCGGCGGCGGCTATGCGACCGCACGCGGGATGGTGGCGTTCTACCAGATGCTCCTCGGCCGCGGCCGGCTCGGCAATGTGCGGGTGTTGTCGCCTCGGCTGGTGAGTTACGTCACGCGCAGCCATACCGGCGAGCGGGGCGACGACGCGATGGGCGGCACTCCGATGCACCGCGGCCTGGGGCCGCATGTCCGCGGCGACAGCGACCGCATCCGCGGCCTCGGCACGATCGGCGCGCCGGAGACCTTCGGCCACGGCGGCGCCGGGACCTCATATTCGTGGGCCGACCCGACGAGCGGGGTGTCGTTCACCTACATCACGAACTTCATGTCCCCCGATCCGTGGCATACGGCGCGGCTCGACCGAGTGGCCAACCTCGTCCACGCGGCGATAGACTGACCATGAAAGCAGTAGGTTATCGCTATTTTTCGTCATTCCCGCGAAAGCGGGAATCCAGAGCGGTAGGCCTCAGGCGCTCCCCCTGGACCCCCGCTTTCGCGGGGGCGACGGTAAGGTCAGCGCTTTATGGGGTGAAGTTCGGGTAAATCATGGCGCCGCGGGTCGATCCGGTCCGTTCCGATGAGAGATTGCCGGCGCGCGCCGATGTCGTGATCATCGGCGGCGGGATCATCGGCACCAGCACGGCGCTGTTCCTCGCGCAAAAGGGGGTCCGGACGGTGCTGTGCGAGAAGGGGCACATCGCTGGCGAGCAATCGAGCCGCAATTGGGGCTGGTGCCGCAAGATGGGACGCGATCCGCGCGAATTGCCGCTGATCATCGAGAGCCTGCGGCTGTGGCAGGGCATGAACGAATTGGTCCAGGCGGAGACGGGTTTTCGCCAGGCGGGCATTATGTATCTCGCCGAGACTCAGGCCGAGCTTGGAGAGCTCGAAGGCTGGCTCGAACACGCCCGCCAATACCAGCTCGACACCCGCATACTCACTCGTGCCGAAGCGGCAGAGCTGATGCCCGGCCTTACGGGCAACTGGACCGGCGCGCTCTACACCGCGAGCGATGGCAAAGCCGAGCCGCAGAGCGCGGCTCCCGCGATCGCCGAGGCGGCGCGGCGCCACGGCGCGGCGATCGTGACCCAATGCGCCGCACGCGGCATCGAAACGCAAGGTGGACGCGTCTCGGCGGTGGTGACCGAAAAGGGCCGGATCTCTTGCGAGAAGGTCGTACTCGCCGGCGGCGCATGGTGCCGGCTGTTCTGCGGCAATCTCGGCATCGCGCTGCCGCAGCTCAAAGTGCTGGCGACCGTCATGCGCACTCAGCCGCTCGTAGGCGGCCCTGAGATCTCGGCGTCGGGAGGGCTTTTCGGGTTTCGCAAACGAATGGACGGCGGCTACACCGTCGCGACCCTCGGGGTTCGGACGATCGACCTCGTACCCGATAATTTTCGGCTGCTTTTCGATTACCTGCCCGCTGCGCGGCTGCACTGGAAGAAGTTGCGGTTCCGCGTCGGCCGCCGCTGGGTCGAGGAATGGCGCACCCCGCGGCGATGGGGTCTGGACGAGGCATCGCCGTTCGAGGCGGTGCGCGTGCTCGATCCGGAACCCGATCAGTTCGTCGTCGACCGGGCGCGGGCCGCCACGGCCGAGGCTTTCCCGGTATTCCGCAACGCGGTGGTCGCCGAAAGCTGGGGCGGCATGATCGACGTCATGCCGGATGCGATACCGGTCATCTCACCGGTCGAGAGCCTGCCCGGCTTTTTCATCGCCACCGGGTTCTCCGGACATGGCTTCGGCATCGGTCCGGGAGCGGGCAAGCTGGTCGCCGACATGGTCGCCGGCGACCCGACCCTCGTCGACCCGGCGCCGTTCCGCCTGTCGCGGTTCAGCGACGGCTCGAACCCGCAGCCGCACCCGCTCGCGAGCTGAGGTTAGTTTATCGAAGCGAGCTCCTCTATCCGCAGACCGGCGTGGACGCGCTTGACCAGCTCTTCGGGGTCATAGACGATGCCGACCGGATTCTTGTCGGTGGCCGAGCGACCCCGCATATAGGCTTGCCCGGCGGCCGCCGTCGCGAAATTATCGACCAGCAACTCGACCTGATTGTGGTCGGGATCCTGGTAGTACATCGACGTCGTCACGCCGTGATTGACGCAGCGGTGCGGACGGATCCCCAGCTCCTTGAGCCGCTGATAATTGTCGATCAGATCGTCCAGCCCGCCAAACGTGAACGCGACGTGATTGAGGCCCGCCGCGTCGGGCTGCCGCTCCGTCAGCGGCCCGGGATCGAGGAACGCGACGCGGTGATGCTCGTCGTCATAACTGATGAACGAGATGCGCTCGGCTTCGTAAAGTATCTCGGCGCCGAGCACTGTGCAGTACCAATCGATCATCTCGCGCCGGCGATTGGTCTGCAGAACAATGTGCGACAACTTTTTCGGTGACGCCATCTCCTCCACTCCTCTGTCTGATCGTCGTGCCTCAGATATACACGCCCCGCATTCCGCCTTCCGGGTAGCGTGTGCCGGCGGCGGCGCCGATCGGTATTGCCGCCGAGATGCGATCGATATCTGCCTCGGTCAAACGCACGCGCATTGCGCCCAGATTCTCCTCCAGCCGCTCGACGCGCTTGGTGCCCGGGATCGGGATCACGTCGGGACCCTGCGCCAACAGCCAGGCGAGGCAGAGCTGCGCCGGAGTGCAGCCTTTTTCTTGGGCGATTGCTTCGATGCGTTGCACCAGCTCGCGGTTCTTGGCGAAATTGTCGCCCATGAACCGGGGGTGACGGCCGCGCGTGTCACCCTCGGTCAAATTTCCGAGATCGGGGACGTCGCCGGTCAAGAGGCTGCGGCCGAGCGGGGCGTAGGCGACAAAGGCGATGCCGAGGTCGCGCGTGAGCTCGCGGGTCTCGGTCGCCTCCTGCCGATAAAGGAGTGAGAATTCGCTTTGCACTGCGGCGATCCGGTGAGTGGCATGGGCCCGCCGGATGCGCTCCGGCCGGGCCTCGCACACCCCGAGATAACGGACCTTGCCCTGTTCGACGAGCCGCGACATTGCGCCGACCGTATCCTCGACCGGCACTGCCGGATCGACCCGGTGCTGATAATAGAGATCGATGACATCGACCCCAAGCCGCTTGAGGCTCGCCTCGCAGGCTTGGACAACGTAGGCGGGACTGCCGTCGACGCCATTGGCGCCGCCCGGCCGCCGGGTCTGGCCGAATTTGCTCGCGATCACGACATTGTTGCGCCGGCCCTTCAAGGCCCGGCCGAGCAATTCCTCGTTCTGGCCCCAGCCATACATGTCCGAACTGTCGAAATGATCGACCCCGAGCTCGACCGCCCGGTGGATCAGCCGGATCCCGGCGTCGTCGTCGCTCGTGCCGTAGACGCCGGACAACGACATGCAGCCGAGACCGATCGCCGAGACCTCCGGTCCCGCCTTGCCGAGCCTCCGCCTCTCCGTGACCACTGTGCCGCTCATCGCCCACTCCAACCGCTAAAGCTTTGTGACAAGCTCTAATAGAAGGGTATGATCGCCGCGGCAATCCAGGCGAGGGAGGAGAATGATGGCGAGCACTCATGTCTA
>VAZT01000275.1 GCA_005884825.1 Alphaproteobacteria bacterium | reverse complement strand
TTCGTCTCGGCTGCCGTTAAAGCCGACAGCCTCCCGGAGCGAGCCTTATTGCGAGCCGTTGATCCACCCAACCGGCTTATCCTCTCGCAGGAGGCCGAGAACGAGTACCGTGACGTCATCTTCCGCCCCAAATTCGATCGCTTCGTCTCCGTAGAAGCGGCGCAAGCGGATTCTCGACATTGTCGTCGTTGCCTAGAGCGGATCGAGCCGACTGAAGCTGTACGGGAGTGCCACGATCCAAAGGACGACAAGTACTTGGCCCTGGCAGCCGCCGGCAGGGCGGATGTGATCGTGAGCAGCGATGCCCGCCACCTGCTTTCGATGGATCCGTGACGCGGGATCCGCATTCTGTCCCCGGCAAACTATCTCGCCATCGGCTGACCGTGGGCTCAGCCGCCACCTCGCCGAGTTCTGGATGAAGAAAGAGAAGCGTATTACTAAACTGCATTTTTGCCTGCGGCACCCGATCACACATCATTACTGCGGCTGTGGTCACCCATAGGATATCGAGGATCTCAGCCAACTGGCTGAACTACTTGATACCACTGCGAAGGCGGTCGTGCAATCCAAGAAGTTCTCGCCGACAAGGCTTACACGACGGTCGAGAACTATGAGAAGATTGCATCACTCGGAGCTAAGGGATTTCTGCCGTTTAGATATAGGAAGCGGAAAAACCCAAACAAACCGCCCAGGACCAATCCATCGCCAGTATGGAGGGAAGCATTGCTCCGCTACCAAACGGATCGAGAGGAGTTTCTAAAGCGCTATCATAAAAGGTCGAATGCCGAAGCGGTCGTTTCAATGCTGAAAACGAACTCCGGTGATAATGTCCGATGTAGAACCGATACCTCGATGGCGAACGAGGTTTACTGCAAGATCATTTGCCACAACATCTGGTGCCTCATACGGAGCATGTATGAACTCAACATCGTGGCTGAGTTCTTTCCTGAACCGAGAGAGGAGGAAGCTGCGGAGTAATGGCCCGGCGAGGGGAGGATGATCCCTCCCTTCGCACTTCCAGAATAGGGTGTTGTCGTGCAAAGCTCGCCCCCGGCCTGGGGCGGCTTGACTCGATCGCTATCGCCTGAAATATGACCCTATTTCCGGTTACGAGCGATGCATGACCGCAAATCGGGTCGATTTAGATGCTATTCTCGGACAAAGCCCCGCTTGCGGGAGAGGGTTGGGGTGGGGGGCAACTCACCGACCGCGTCCTTTATCGCGACGGTCTGATCATCGTCATCGACAAGCCGGCCGGGATTGCCGTGCATCCCGGCCCCGGCGGCGGTCCCAATCTCGAAAGCCGATTCGACGAGCTGCGCTTCGGGCTGCCGCACCCGCCGGCGCTCGCGCACCGTCTCGATCGCGACACCAGCGGCTGTCTGGTGTTGGGGCGGCACCCGAAGGCGCTGCGGCGGCTGGGCGCGTTGTTCGCCAGCGGGACGGTGGAGAAAGTCTATTGGGCCGTCGTTGAGGATCGCCCACCCGAATTCGCGGGACGGATCGAGACCGGACTTAGAAAGCTCAATCGAGGCAGCGGCTGGCGCATGATCATTGATCCCGACGGGCAAAGGGCAACCACAGACTACCGTGTCTGCGGCGCCGCCGACGGACGGGCTTGGCTCGAATTGCCTATCACTTTGCCGCTCTACCCGGCGCGGCCTCCGCTCGAAATCACCGCTCCGGTCCCCTCCCATATGGCCGCGTCATTGAGTCGGCTGGGCTGCGAAGAGGCGACACCGGCATGATCCCGCGCTACAGCCGCCCAGAGATGACGAGGATCTGGTCGCCGGAGAACCGCTACCGGATCTGGTTCGAGATCGAGGCGCATGCTTGCGATGCCCAGGCGGCGCTGGGGATCATCCCCGAGAGCGCCGCTCGCGCCGTCTGGGAGCGCCGCGGCTTCGAGGCCGAGCGCATCGACGAGATCGAGCGCGAGACCCGCCATGACGTGATCGCCTTTTTGACCAACCTCGCCGAGCATGTCGGCCCCGAGGCGCGCTTCGTGCATCAGGGAATGACCTCGAGCGATGTGCTCGACACTTGCTTTGCGGTGCAGTTGACGCAGGCGGCCGACATTCTGCTGGCCGATATCGATGGATTGCTCGCGGTGCTGAAGCGCCGCGCCCTCGAGCACAAATTGACGCCGACGGTAGGGCGGAGCCACGGCATCCATGCCGAGCCGACGACCTTCGGATTGAAGCTCGCCGGGCATTACGCCGAGTTTGCGCGCAACCACGCTCGCCTCCTCGCCGCGCGCCAGGAGGTGGCGACCTGCGCGATCTCCGGTGCGGTCGGGACCTTCGCCAATATCGATCCGCGGGTCGAGGAATACGTCGCGAAGAAGCTCGGGCTCGACCCCGAGCCGATCTCGACGCAGGTCATCCCGCGCGACCGTCATGCCCAATTCTTCACGACCCTGGCAATAATCGGCGCAGCGGTCGAACGCCTCGCCACCGAGATCCGTCACCTTCAGCGCACCGAGGTGCGCGAGGCCGAGGAGTATTTTGCGCCGGGGCAGAAGGGCTCCTCGGCGATGCCCCACAAGCGCAACCCGGTCCTCGCCGAGAACCTGACCGGTCTCGCCCGCCTCGTGCGCTCCGCCGTGGTGCCGGCGCTCGAAAATGTCGCCCTGTGGCATGAGCGCGACATCTCCCATTCGTCGGTCGAGCGCGTCATCGCGCCAGACACGACGATCGCGCTCGATTTTGCTCTGGCCCGGCTGACCGGGCTCATCGACCGGCTCTTCGTCTATCCCGAGCGCATGCGCCAAAACCTCGACGCCCTCGGAGGGCTCGTGGATTCACAACGGGTCCTATTGGCGCTGACCCATGCGGGAATGAGCCGCGAAGACGCCTATCGCGCCGTGCAGCGCAACGCGATGGCCGCATGGGACGGCGAAGGCAGGTTCTCCGATCTCCTGAAAGCGGACCCGGAGATCACCCGCCATCTCGACCCGCAGACCATCGACGGCCTATTCGACCTCGCCTACCACCTCAAACACGTCGACACGATTTTTGCCCGCGTATTCGGTCAGCAGGCGTAATAACGCCGATAATACGGGTCCCAACAACTCCGCTGCGGATAATACGGTGTCGACGGATAATAGGCCTGGGCCGGAGCGTAAGAGTACCCGTACGGATAAGCGTAAGAGTACCCGTACGGATAATAGTAGGGGTTATAGGCATTGTAGTACGGGTTCGTGGCGGCGCCGAGCGCAGTCCCTGCCGCAAACGCGCCGAGCCCGATTCCTACCCCGGCACCCGGGCTCAGCGCATGCGCGGGCCGCGGCACGGTGCTCAATCCTACCGCAGCAAGAACCGCTGCCCCTATGGCCAACCCGCGACCCGTCCGCGCAAAGTGGTTAACAAGAGTCATCTGCTCACTCCTTCCGTTTACCGCGGCACTGGCAAGTTTACGGCCAGGTGCCCGGTGCTCTATCGATAATAACAATCAGGATCGCGGCGAATTCCAATCCCGATTGCTGAGAGATACCTTGGGTACCAAAACACGTCGCCGGTCGAAAGGGTCGGAAATATCCCGTTTCTTTGGTCCAAGCGATCGACAGCCCGTTCGATTTTCAGTCGAATAGCTGCCGGCCGGATTTCCCCACGGTGATTATAGCGCTCCTAAAAACGCCACCTTTGCATTGCATGCTGCTGGCGCTGTGATGAGCGGGGTTGATGACCGCGCTACAACCGCCAGGAGAGGCTTTTCTGCTGATTTGCTGCAGGTGCAGCAAGATGTCATTTTTGGTCAATCCCTGATTGTAACTCGTGATTTGACATGCGGCTGAACGATGAAGAAAGGGCGATGCTGGCGGGCGCGCTCGGGGCCGTCCGGCGCTGGGCGATATCGCACCAGGTCGCGGTCGGCGAGTTCTTCGACGCGGCGGACTTTGTGCCGGTGTCACAGGCCCACGTCATGGCCGACACCGAATCCTTGGGCGAAGCCGGGGTGCGGTTTCTCGAGGGCCTCGCCGGCGCGCCCGAGGCTGAGCGGCGGGTCCGGGTGCCGACGATCACCGACCCGCGGGGGCTCGATTTCGCGGTCTATCGCCGGCTCGGACAGACCCCGGAAATGGCTGCGCTCGAGCAGCGGACGATCGAGGCATTGCGCGGCTTCGGCGTGCTGATGACGGACACCTGCATCAATTACCAGACCATCATGGCGCCCGTGCGCGGCGAGCACATGGCTTATGGCGATACCGGGGTCGTGATCTATTCGAACAGCGTGCTCGGCGCGCGGAGCAATTTCGAAGGCGGGCCTTCGGCATTGGCTGCGGGGTTGACCGGCCGCACGCCGCGTTACGGCTATCATCTCGATGCGTGCCGGTGTGCTACCAGGCGGTTCCGTGTCACAGCGATACCGCGCGACCTCAGCCAATGGGGCGCGCTGGGCGGCATTGTCGGCGAGGCGTGCGGTTCCTATTGGGAAGTCCCGGTCATCGAGGGGATCGAGGCGGTCCCCAGCTCGGACGCACTGAAGCATTTCGGCACTGCGCTGGCGAGCTTTGGCTCGGTGGCGCTCTTTCACATACCGGGGATCACGGCCGAGGACGCGGTCTTCGCTGGATCGCCGCCGCCGGCGATCACGATTTCGCAGGATGGGATCGCGGCCTTTCTCGGCCGCTACGCCGCGCCGGACGCGAAGCTCGACCTCGTCGTCTTTGGCGCGCCGCAGTTGTCGCTGTTCGAGATCGAGGCGGTGGCGCGCGCCCTCGACGGGCGCCGCGTCCATCATGAGACGACGGTGCTCGTCACAACCTCGCCCGAGATCAAGCACGCCGCCGATCGGATGGGTCTGACGAGCCGGATCGAAGCCTCGGGCGCCGTCGTCGCGCAGGGGATTTGCTTTTACCAGAGCTATGCGCGAGAGATGGCCGACGCAAATGGCTGGACGCGCCTGATGACCAATTCCGCCAAGCTCGTCAACATCATCGCCGGTTATGGCTACCGGCCGACACTCGCCAGCCTCGAGCGCTGCGTCGACTCCGCCGTCGCCGGGCGGGTGCTGTAGTGCCGATCTTGCTGCGTTGCCACAAGGGCATCGGACCGGCAGTGACCGGAACGGCGCTTGTTGCGGCCGACAATTTCAGCGCGCGCTACGATCTCGACCGCACGAAAGGCATCTTCTCGCGCCCGAGCCACAAGCTCGCCGGACTGAGCTATGCCGACCGCGTCCTGGTTCTCGACACCGCCAAAGGCGGGGTCGCCACCGCCTGGATGCTGCACGAGATGGGGTCGCGCGGCGTC
>VAZT01000274.1 GCA_005884825.1 Alphaproteobacteria bacterium | reverse complement strand
CGGTGCCGAGCGCCACCTTTCGCGTGCGTGCCGCCACCGCAGCCAGCAATGTCAGGGGATCATGGCGCGGCCGCGCCAGCAGCGAATCCCCGATCCACACCGAATCGAAGCCCAATCCCTCGGCGCGCCCTGCGAGCTCCAGCAAAGGCGCGGTCTCCGGCCGGCCTTCCATGACGCGCTCCCGCGTCGGCAGCAGATATCCGATCTGTGGCGGCATTGTCCCGCGGGCCTGAGGCTAATGCAGGCGGAGCGATGTGCTGACGTGGCGAAACCGGCCGCGGCCGGGAGACCGCGCCTGCCCGACCTTCACCGAATGGAGCTTGCCCTCGATGTTGCGGGACCAAAACTCCAGGAAGCGCCGGAGTTCGGGAAAATCCGGAGCGAGGTCGAGCTTCTGCCAGATAAAGCTCTGCAGCAGATCGGGGTGGTCCGGCATCCGATAGATGATCTCGGCGGTGGTCAGCCGATACTCACCAAGATGGGGAATGGTCGTCATTCGGGTCTCCTCTTTCGGCTCGTTCCCGCGAACCGCGAGCATGCGCCGTCGGTTTCGCCGCAGCAACAAAAAACCGCCCAGAACAGCGGCTTAGCAGCTCGGGTGCGGGAGTGCTGCCAACCGTGGAGCCGAGATCCCTTGAAGCCACCGCGCGAGGGGTTAATTAAATCAGTTCCGGAAACATTCATGCTGGCGGCTTGTTTACCGGAAGCCGGTATCTGCCAGTCCTAAGGTCTCCACAGCGATGAAGCGGGTTTTGTCAGCGCTCGTTGTCTCCGGCGGAATAGCCCTGACGACGGGTATCTCTTCCCCTGTTACTGCCGGGGCGCCAATACCTTTGGCCGATGGCGCGCCGGTCCAGACCCTGGCACCGGTGGTCAGCCGGATCACCCCAGGTGTCGTCGGCATCGCCGTGCGCGGGCGCGTGCGGGAAGACAACCCGCTCCTGCAAGACCCGCTGTTCCGCCGCTTCTTCAACCTGCAACAGCAGCCGATCGAGCGCGAGACACAAGCGACCGGCTCCGGCGTCATTGTCGACGCCGCGCAGGGCTATGTGATGACCAACGCGCATGTCGTCGAGAATGCCAGCAGTATCGAAGTCACGACCAAGGACAACCGGCGGCTGAGCGCGAAATTGATCGGCCGCGATCCCGACACCGACATCGCCGTATTGCAGATCCCGGCGGGCGGTTTGACGGCTGTCCCGATCGGCGATTCCGACCGCCTGCAGGTCGGCGACTTCGTGCTCGCGATCGGCAATCCGTTCGGTCTTGGTCAGACCGTGACCTCGGGCATCATCAGCGCGCTCGGGCGCAGCGGTCTCGGGATCGAAGGCTACGAGGATTTCATTCAGACCGATGCCTCGATCAATCCCGGCAATTCGGGCGGGCCGCTGGTCGATCTGCAGGGCCGGGTGGTCGGCATCAATACCGCGATACTGGCGCCGGGCGGCGGCAATGTCGGCATCGGCTTTGCCGTGCCGATCAACATGGCGCGCCAGGTCATGGACCAGCTGATCAATTACGGCGAGATCAAACGCGGCCGCATCGGGGTGGCGATCCAGGATCTGACACCCGACCTCGCCCAGGCGCTCGGCACCAGGCGCACCCAGGGGGCGGTCATCGCACGCGTCGAGCCGGGGTCGCCCGCCGAGCGCGCCGGGTTGCGGACCAACGATTTGGTCGTGGCGATCAACGGCGCGCCGATGCGCAGCGGCACCGAGCTGCGCAACCGCGTCGGGCTGTCACGGATCGGTGACGAGGTCGAGCTGACCGTGGAGCGCGGGGGCATGGAGCGCAACGTGACGGTTCGCGTCGAAAGGGCCACGACCACCGCGCAGCGACAGCGCTCGAGGCAGCGCTGACGCCGGATGGCGCAGACACCTTAGATGGCGCAAACACCCTATGAGGTGCTCGGCGTCAAACCCGACGCCAGCGCGGACGAGATCCGCAAAGTCTATCGCAAGCTCGCCAAGCAGTTTCACCCGGATCTGAACCCGGGGAAACCCGAAGCGGAAGCGCGCTTCAAGTCAATCTCCGCTGCCTACGACCTGCTCTCCGATCCCGATAAGCGGGCGCGGTACGACAGGGGTGAAATCGACGAAACCGGCGCCGAGCGTCCGCCGCGGGGCTATTATAGAGGTCATGCCGAAGGCGCTCAGGGGTGGCGATACCAGCCCGAAGGCGAGATGGATTTGAGCGATCTGGAGGATTTGTTCGCGGCGTTCGGCTCCGGGGGCCGCGGGCGACGCGGCGAGGCGGGAGCGGGCTTCCGAGCGCGCGGCGCCGACCGGCATTTCACGTTGACCGTCGATTTCGTCACGGCGGCGACTGGCGGCAAGCAGCGATTGTCGCTCGCCCCCGAAGAGTGGCTCGACGTCACGATACCGGCAGGGGTCGAAGACGGTCAGGTGCTGCGGCTCAGAGGCAAGGGGGGTCCCGGCTTCGGCGGCGGCACGTCCGGCGATGCACTGATTGAAGTGCATGTCGCGCCCCATCCGCTGTTCCGCCGGGACGGCGACAATGTTCTGATCGAATTGCCGGTGAGCCTTGCCGAAGCGGTGCTCGGGGCACGGGTGTCGGTGCCGACGGTGACGGGTCCGGTGACGATGACGATACCGAAGGGATCGGATACCGGCAGGCAATTGCGGCTGCGCGGCAAAGGAGTTCAGAAGAAGAGCCCGGGCGATGAAATCGTGACGCTCAAGCTGTTCATCGGGCCCAGCTCGGATTCCGAGCTCGCCGCATTTCTCGAAAACTGGGCGGCAAAACATCCGTTCGATCCTAGACACGGGATGCCCCGCGCATGATCGCGCTCGACGAGCTGCTGCGCCAAATGAAGGAGCTGGACCGCGGCGACCTCGTCCGGTGGGTCGAAAATCGCTGGGTGTTGCCCGAGCGGCGGGACCAGACCTGGCTCTTTCACGAGGTCGATGTCGCGCGCGTCGAGCTGATCCTCGAAATCCGCCAGGAGTTCGCGATCGACGAAGAGGCGCTGCCGCTGGTCCTGGGCCTGCTCGATCAGGTCTACGAGTTGCGCCGCCAATTGCGCCGGGTGTGCGATGCGCTGGCGGCCCAGCCGCAAGAGGTGCAGGCCGCCGTCAAGCGGGCGCTGCCGCGGACCGGACCGGAGAGATGAAGCCGCAATTGTGAAGGAGCGGCGAAGAAGGCACTATTCGGCCCGAACTGGAGCAAAGGGAGGGCGCCGTGCAGCTGAGCCGCGAGGAATTGCTCAAAGCCTATCGAGACATGGCGACGATCCGCCGGTTTGAGGAACGCGTGCAGGAAGAGTTCTCGAAGGGCGGCATTCCGGGATTTGTCCATCTCTACGCCGGCGAGGAGGCCTGCGCCGTCGGCGTCTGCATGCATTTGGGGCCGCAGGATTACATCGCAAGCACCCATCGCGGTCACGGCCACAGCATCGCGAAGGGCTGCGACCCCGCCTTGATGATGCAGGAGCTCTTCGCCAAGAAGACCGGACTGTGCGGCGGCAAGGGCGGATCCATGCACATCGCCGACCTCGACCGCGGCATGCTCGGCGCCAACGGCATTGTCGGCGGCGGACCGCCACTCGTCATCGGCGCGGCGTTGACCGCCAAAACTCTCGTCCGCAACACCGTTGCGGTCTCGTTCACCGGCGATGGCGGCTCCAACCAGGGCACCACCTTCGAGGCGATGAACATGGCGGTGGTGCTGAAACTGCCGGCGATCTTCGTATTCGAGAACAACCAATACGGCGAAGGCACCGCGTTCGAGTATGCGGTCGGCAGCCGCGACATCGCCGGCCGCGCCGCCGGTTTCGGATTGCCCGCCGTCAAGGTCAACGGCGACGATTTCTTCGAAGTGCACGAGGCGGCGCGCGAGGCGGTCGAACGCGCCCGCACGGGCGGGGGCCCCAGCGCGATCGAGGTCGACACCTGCCGCTTCTACGGCCACCACTCGGGCGATGCGCAACTGTATCGCGCCAAGGACGAAGTGCGCTCCCTGCGCGAAGACCGCGATTGCCTGAAGCATTTCCGCCGGCGGGTCGGCGAGGCCGGGCTGCTGGACCAGGCAGAGCTCGACCGTGTCG
>VAZT01000273.1 GCA_005884825.1 Alphaproteobacteria bacterium | reverse complement strand
CGCCGGCTCGCAGGGTCAGCGCGACGCTTATGGCGGCGTGCTCGGCGTGACCAAAGGGCTCTTTGGCGAATTCGGCGAGGCTCGGGTCATCGACACGCCGATCACCGAGTCGGCGATCATGGGCGCGGCCGCCGGCGCCGCGGTTACCGGCCTGCGACCGGTCGCCGAGCTGATGTTCTCCGATTTCTTCGGCGTGTGCTTCGACCAGATCTACAACCAGGCGGCCAAGTTCCGCTATATGTTCGGCGGCAAGGCCAAGACCCCGCTGGTCATCCGCACGATGATCGGCGCCGGACGCAGAGCCGCGGCCCAGCATTCACAGAGCCCCTACCATATCTTTACCTCGGTCCCGCGGCTCAAGTGCGTCGTGCCGTCGATTGCCTATGACGCGAAGGGTCTGTTGATCCAGGCGATCCGCGACGACGACCCG
>VAZT01000272.1 GCA_005884825.1 Alphaproteobacteria bacterium | reverse complement strand
GCGATCTGGAAAGATCTTGTCGTCGACTTCAGCCCCAAGGACGTCTTATGAAAAACAGGGGACATCTTATGAAAAGAAGCTGCCGGATACTGGCCAGTGCAATTTTCGCGGCGCTGGTCATGCTGCCATGTTCCGGCCCGTCGGTACGCGCCGAATTGCGGATCGACATCACCAGCGGCAAGGTCGAGCCGATGCCGATCGCGATCCCTGCCTTCCCCGGCGGCGCGCCCAACGAAACCCAGGCCGGACGCGACATCGCGGGCGTCGTCTCGGCCGATCTCGAGCGCTCCGGGCTGTTTCGCCCGATCGACCCGCGCAGCTTCATCCAGAATGTCTCGCTGGACGAGTTACAACCCCGGTTTCCCGACTGGCGCCAGATCAACGCGCAGGCGCTGGTTACCGGCTCGGTAAAAACGCAGGGCGATGGAAGGCTCCGGGTCGAGTTTCGGCTGTGGGACGTGCTGGCCGAGCAGCAGCTGACCGGATACGGCTACACGACCACTCAGCAGAACTGGCGGCGCATCGCTCACATCATCGCCGATGAGATCTATAAGCGGATCACCGGCGAAGAAGGCTATTTCGATACCCGGATCGTGTACGTCGCGGAATCGGGCCCGGCGGAGAAACGGGTGAAGCGCCTCGCTATCATGGATCAGGACGGGGCCAACAACCGCTTCCTGACGGACGGCAGGGCATTGGTGCTGACGCCGCGCTTCTCGCCGACGGCGCAGGAGATCACCTACCTGTCCTACGGCAGCGGCGCACCGCGCGTTTATCTGTTCAACATCGACACCGGGCAGCAGGAGGTCGTCGGCGACTTTCCCGGCATGACCTTCGCGCCGCGGTTTTCGCCCGACGGCAACCGGGTGGTCCTCAGCCGCGCCGAGAACGGCGTCAGCAACCTCTTCGCACTCGATCTGCGTACCCGCCGGCCGGTTCGGCTGACCGACAGCCAGGCAATCGACACCTCGCCCTGCTTCTCGCCGGACGGCAGCAAGATCGTCTTCAACTCCGATCGCGGCGGTTCCCAGCAGCTTTACGTGATGAATTCGGAAGGCGGCGAGGTCAAACGCATCAGTTTCGGTTCGGGCAAATACGGCACGCCGGTTTGGTCGCCGCGCGGCGACCTGATCGCGTTCACCAAAATCGATGGCGGATCATTCTTTATCGGGGTGATGCGGCCCGACGGCTCGGCAGAGCGCCTCCTGACGCGGGATTTTCTCGTCGAAGGCCCGACTTGGGCGCCGAACGGGCGGTCGCTAATGTATTTCCGCCAGTCACCGACCGATTCTCGGGGGCACGGTTCGACGCGGCTGTATTCGATCGACTTGACCGGATCAAATCAGCGCGAGGTAGTCACCTCGCAGGATGCTTCCGATCCGGCTTGGTCGCCGTTGCTTCGCTGAGTGGCCGAGGTACCGTCGGCGGCTCACTGTCGCGAGATGGACGGAAACCACGGGCTCTCGCCGACGCGGATAGGGTTCGATTGATCAAGGGGGAATCTAGATGTGGACCAGAACGATCGGCATTTTCGGCGGGCTTTTGCTGCTGCTCGCCGCCTGCAGCAGCGCACCGGAGACAGTGCCCGGCGGCCCGGGAGGGGCGGGAGGACCGGGTGTGGGCGGACCTGGCGGCATCGGCTCGAGAAACGCTCTGCCGGGATCGCAGCAGGACCTGGAGGCGAGTGCCGGCGACCGCGTGTTCTTCGCTTTCGACCGCTCCGACATCACGCCGGAGGCTCAGGAGATTCTCGCGCGCCAGGCCGATTGGCTGCGGCGCTATCCGAACGTGACGGTTACGATCGAGGGTCATTGCGACGAGCGCGGCACGCGCGAGTACAACCTCGCGCTCGGCGAACGCCGTGCGCAGGCGGTAAAGAATGTCTTGGTCGCGTCGGGCATTCCGGCATCCCGCATCTCGACGATCAGCTACGGCAAGGAACGCCCCGCCGTCGTCGGGTCGAGCGAAGAGGCGTATGCGCAGAACCGGCGCGCCGTAACCACCGTGAACTGAAAAACGGAACCGCCCCGCCGTAGGGGCGCGCCCTTTTTTTGCCCTAAAAGGACCCTAGTAGGAGGGATTGCTCAACCCGCGCCGCTGATGCCCTCGGGCGGTGCGGAGGCGAGTCGCCCCCGGCTCACGCGGTCTCGAGAGGCCTCGGATGATACGGCGTTTGATCCTGCGCCCTCCCCGCTCAATACTGTTCGTGGCGTTTGTCGCCATGGCCTTACCCAACTCCGCGACCCGCGCGCAGGAGCGGGGGATGCAGGATCGCCTGGATCGCCTGGAGCGGGATCTCAGCATGCTGCAGCGGCAGGTCTACCGCGGCGCTCCCTCCCAGTTGGCAAGCGCTGGCTCGGCAGGAGCGGTCGATGCCGAGCTTCGCATGGACCGATTGGAAGCCCAGATGCGCGAACTGACCGGACGCGTCGAGGACGCGGTGAACGGGGTCGAGCAACTGCGGCGCCGTCTCGAGCAGGTCAACAGCGACATCGACCTGCGATTCAGCCAGGGCCAGGGGCAAGGTCAGGTGCCGTCCAGAAACTCGGCACCGACGAGGCTGGCTACCGATCCGGTTCCGCCGGGCACCTTGGTGCCGCCGCCACCCGATCGCCCGGGCGGAGCAGGTACTCTGACCCCCCCGGGTGCTCCGCTGCTCAATCCCGCGGGTACCCCCCCGGACCTGAGGCAACCCGGTCCGGACACACTGAACGTCGCGACTGCCGGTCATCTCCGGCCTCCCTCTGCGGGCGAGTTGCCTGCCGGTTCTGCTTCAGAGCAGTACAACGCGGCGTTCGGTCTAATTAAGCAGGCGGACTATCCCGCTGCCGAAGAGGCCTTGAGGATGTTCGTTGCACAGCATCCCAAGGACCCGCTGGCCGGCAGCGCACAATACTGGCTGGGTGAGACCTATTACACGCGTGGGCGGTATGCGGAGGCGGCCAGCGCCTTTGCCGAGGGCTACAAGAACTACCCAAAGGGGACCAAAGCGGCCGACGACCTGTTGAAACTCGGCATGTCGCTCGCACGCGCCAACCAGAAGCAGAACGCCTGCCTCGCGTTCGCCCAGCTGGATCACGATTTCCCCAACCCGGGAAGCTCGATAAAAGAGCATTCACTCGCCGAGAAGAAGCGGCTGGGTTGCTGACACTCGGATCGGCAGCCACGCCTCTGTCCCTTGGCGAGTTTGCAGCCTCGCTCGCCTCGATCGCACGGTTTGAAAGCTCGCCGTTTCTCGCCGTTGCCGTCTCCGGTGGTTCCGACAGCTTGGCACTCGCCATTCTGGCGGACCGTTGGGCCCGCGAGAGGGGTGGGGAGATCTGTGCGCTGACGGTGGATCACCGGCTGCGGCCGGAAAGCGGCGACGAAATCCGGCGGCTTGGAGCCTGGCTGTCGGCGAGAGCCATACGCCACGAAGTACTGGTCTGGACGGGAGAAAAGCCGCGAACCGGGATCCAAGAAGCGGCGCGCTTTGCGCGCTATCGCCTTCTTGGCGGCTGGTGCCGCGATCACGCCTGTCTGCATTTGCTGACCGGTCACCACCGGGACGATCAGATTGAGACGCTTCTGATCCGGCGCCGAGCTCGCAGCGGCCCGCACGGCCTCGCCGGGATGTCGGCGATTCGCGAGCTCGCCGACTGCCGATTGCTGCGTCCGCTGCTCGGCGTCGCAAGGGATCGCCTCGTGGCATTCCTCGAAGCTGAGCGACAGCCCTTCGTAAGCGATCCGAGCAACTTCGACCCCGCGTTCGAGCGGTCGCGCTTGCGGCAGGGTGAAGGCGGGCCGGCCGGCGAGGCCGGGGTCTCTCGCCTGCTCGGCGAGATCCACGCCTTCGGCCATAGGCGGGCGGCCCACGAGCACGTGCTGAACGCTCTCCTTGCCCGATACGTCAGCTTGCATCCCGCTGGGTTTGCCCTCCTCGATCCTGTCATGATTTCGGAAAGGTCATCGGAGTTGGTGGAGGGGCTGCTTTCCGCCGTCACCGCTGCGATCGGCGGCGCCTCTTATTCGCCGCGTCGCGCGCGGATCGCTCGGCTGCGCGAGGCGCTCGGCGGCGCGGCGCGGCGCGGACATACGCTGGGGGGATGCCGATTCATTCGCTGGCGAGAGCGTATCCTCGTGACGCGCGAACTCGCCAGAGCGGCACCGCCACTCCGCCTCCGGCAAGGAGAGCGGATGATCTGGGACCGCCGCTTTGAAGTTGTGACGCCGCAGGCTGGCCGCCACCCCTTTACCATCGGATATCTGGGCGTCGCAGGAGCCCCGCCCATCGATCGCCACATGCCGCAGCTGACGCGGCTGCCACGCCTGCTATGGCCTGTTATTCCAGCCGTGTGGGACGAGCATGGCATCGCAGCCGTTCTTCACCTGGGGTATCGGCGCGAGGGAGTGGCCGACTTGCCGCAGGTTGTGTTTCGACCCGTTACTTCATTGACGCAGGCGGGCTTTGCCGTTGTTTAACGCCCTTCGCCTCTTATCTGTAAGTCGAGCGAAAACTGTCGCGGGTCTAGCTCTCGAAGGGGTAGTCTAGGAGGCGGCGATGCCCAGCGCGCATGAAAGGCGTTCATCGTGAATAACTTCGGCAAGAACCTCGCCCTCTGGATCGTTATCGGGCTGCTTCTCGTCGCACTCTTCAACCTGTTCCAGACCTCATCCAGCCGCGGACCGCAAGCCACCCTGGCATTCTCGGATTTCCTGAACGACGTCAATCGAGGCCAGGTTGCCGACGTCACGATTCAAGGCAACAACATCAGCGGCCACTTCACCGATAGCCGGGCATTCACGACCTATGCCCCAAATGATCCCAACCTTGTCGGCAGATTGACCGACAAGGGCGTGCGCATCACCGCCGCCCCGGTCGACGAAAACGTTCCCTCGCTCTTCGGCGTGTTGATTTCCTGGTTCCCGATGCTGCTCTTGATCGGCGTATGGATCTTTTTTATGCGCCAGATGCAAGGCGGCGGCGGCCGTGCAATGGGCTTTGGCAAGAGCCGGGCACGTCTGCTGACCGAAAAGGTCGGCCGCATCACATTCGAGGACGTGGCCGGCATCGACGAGGCGAAGCAAGAGCTCGAAGAGATCGTCGAATATCTGAAGGACCCGCAGAAATTTCAGAGACTCGGTGGCAAGATCCCGAAGGGCGTGCTGTTGGTGGGCTCGCCGGGCACCGGCAAGACCCTGCTCGCCCGCGCTATCGCCGGCGAGGCGAATGTGCCGTTCTTTACGATTTCCGGCTCCGATTTTGTCGAAATGTTTGTCGGTGTCGGCGCGAGCCGGGTGCGCGACATGTTCGAGCAGGGGAAGAAGAATGCGCCCTGCATCATCTTTATTGATGAGATCGATGCAGTGGGGCGGCACCGCGGCGCCGGCCTCGGCGGCGGCAATGACGAGCGCGAGCAGACGCTGAACCAATTGCTCGTCGAAATGGACGGCTTCGAGGCTAACGAGGGGGTCATCCTGATCGCGGCAACCAACCGCCCGGATGTGCTCGACCCGGCTCTGCTGCGCCCGGGAAGGTTCGACCGCCAAGTCGTCGTCCCCAACCCGGATGTCCTCGGGCGAGAAAAGATCCTCAAAGTGCATATGCGCAAAGTCCCGCTCGCCTCGGATGTCGATCCTAAAATCATCGCGCGCGGCACACCCGGCTTCTCCGGCGCGGATCTCGCCAACCTTGTCAATGAAGCGGCGCTGATGGCGGCGCGCAGAGGCAAACGCTCGGTCGCGATGAGCGAATTCGAGCACGCGAAGGACAAGGTCATGATGGGCGCCGAGCGGCGGTCCATGGTCATGACGGAGGACGAGAAGAAGCTGACCGCGTATCACGAGGCCGGTCACGCGCTCTGCATGCTTTACGCGGAGGGCCACGAGCCGCTCCACAAGGTGACGATAATCCCGCGCGGCCGGGCGCTCGGTGTTACGATGTTCCTGCCGGAGCGCGACAAATACAGTCAGTCCAAGATCGAGATCAAAGCCATGCTGGCGAGCCTATTCGGGGGCCGCATTGCCGAGGAGTTGATCTTCGGGCCCGATAAGGTGACGACGGGAGCAGCCGACGACATCCGCCGTGCTACCGGTCTCGCACGCCGCATGGTGACCGAGTTCGGGTTCAGCGAGAAGCTCGGACCGTTGCGTTACGCCGAAAACGAAGAAGAAGTGTTTCTCGGTCACTCGGTTACGCAGCGCAAGAACGTTTCCGAGGCGACCGCCAAGGTCATCGACGAGGAGATCCGCCGAATCATTGACGAAGGCGAGCAGACCGCACGAGAGATTTTGAGTTCTCGTATGGACGAGCTGCACGCCTTGGCAAAGGGGCTGCTCGAATACGAGACGCTGGCGGTCGATGAAATCCGACGGATCATCAAGGGTGAGCGAATAGTGCGCGATACTTCGACGGGTCCGGTAAACGACGAACCGCGACCCGGACGGCGCAGTTCGGTCCCGCCTTCCGGGCGGCCGACCGGCCTTGAACCCGAGCCGCAGCCCGGCGGCTGAACGCGCAAGAGGCCGCCCACTGCTTCAATTTTGGAAGCCCCGGTCGGAGGGCCTCGCGTCGGGAAGCTGCCGCCGGTTTTTAACTTTCTTTTATTTGGTTAAGAACTACACAGATTTCGTGAGGTGGCGCTTGGCGAATGTCCTTTGACTTGTGAGGCCATTTCCCGCGCAGTAGAGTAGGGCCGCCTGATTACAATTTTATGGGGGCGCCATGACGCGGAAGCTCTTCGGTACCGATGGGATCCGCGGGACCGCCAATTGTGAACCGATGACGCCGGAGACGGCGTTGCAGGTAGCGATGGCAGTCGGTGAATGCTTCCAAAACGGGGCCCACAAACACCTCGTCGTCATCGGCAAGGACACGCGGCTCTCCGGTTACATGCTCGAGCCCGCGCTGACGGCGGGCTTTGTGACAATGGGCATGGACGTCGTGCTGGTCGGCCCGCTCCCGACCCCGGCCATCGCCATGCTGACGCGCAGCTTGCGGGCCGATCTCGGCGTCGTTCTTTCGGCCTCGCATAACCCCTACGGCGATAACGGAA
>VAZT01000405.1:1909-16184 GCA_005884825.1 Alphaproteobacteria bacterium | reverse complement strand
CAGCGCATAATACCAAGCTTCGCGCAATGGCGCGGCAGCGTCGCTCGCTAAGGGGCTCATCCGGCGGCTCTTGGCTGACCGTCTATCTGGGGCTGATCGTCCATCCGGCAGGAATGCGGCTTCGATTATATCGGGTTTTGCAGAGTGCGCGGCCGAGGCGACGCGATCCGCTATCCTACGGCCGCCGGCCGGGGTATTTTCATAGCAATTGGCTGGCCTTGAAACTGCGCGATTGCCGCTGCCGTGATCCGAGTCATCCGACATCCCGGCCCCCGGTCGAATCACCCGCCCGGCACGGTCCTCGCGATGGGCAATTTCGATGGCCTGCACCGCGGTCATGCCGTGCTGATCGGCCGGGCCTGCGAGCTCGCCAGGGAAGCGGGCCGCCCGACCGGCGTGCTGACGTTCGAGCCGCATCCGCGCAGTGTATTCTTTCCGGCGACCGAGCCGTTCCGGCTGACGCCGTTCCGCGTCAAGGAGCGCGAACTGGCTCGGCTGGGCGTCGATCTGCTGTTCGTCCAGCATTTCGACCTCGCGTTCTCGAAGAAGAGCGCCGAGGAATTCATTGCCGAAGTCATTATAGGAGCGATCGGGGCCTCGCATGTCGTGGTCGGCTGGGATTGCACCTTTGGCAACCGCCGCGGCGGAACGCCCGATACTTTGCAGGCCGCCGGTCTGCATCACGGCTTCGGGGTGACCGTGCTCGAACCGATCCGCGGGGAGGATACCGTCGTCTATTCCTCGACCCATATCCGCGAGCTGCTGAAAGCCGGCAAGCCGCGCGAGGCGGCCGTGCTCCTCGGTCGCTTCTGGGAGATCGACGGCCGCGTCGCGGCCGGCGACAGACGCGGTAGGACAATCGGCTTTCCAACCGCGAATCTCGGGCTCGACGACTATCTGCACCCGGCCTTCGGGGTCTATGCGGTGCGTGTCTCCGGCGACGGTCCGGACGACCCGCTCGCCGGCCGCACATTCGGCGGCGTCGCCAATATCGGTCTGCGCCCGACCGTCGGCGGCCTCGTGCCGCGGCTCGAAGCCCACCTGTTCGACATCGATGTCGACCTTTACGGACGCCACCTGCGCGTGGCGCTCGTCGATTTCATACGGCCGGAGCAGAAATTCCCCGGTCTCGACGCGCTGAAGGCGCAGATCGCCGCCGACGCCGCCAAGGCGCGCACGATCCTCGCCGCCCATCCGGCGCTCTGAGTGTAACCGCACCGCTGACTACCCCCTCGAATTTGACCCGGGCGGCTGCTATATGACCGCCATGTTTCGGCATCACGCCTGGATGTTGCGAATTACCGGCCCGGTCCTCGTCTGAGGATCGGGGACGCTTTCGCTTTTACGTTCTCATCCAGGGATCCACGATGCCTACGGATTATCGTCCGACAATATTCCTGCCCAAGACCCAATTCCCGATGCGGGGGGATTTGCCGAAGCGCGAGCCGTCGATTCTCGCGCGCTGGGAGGAAATGGGCCTCTACCGGCGGTTGCGCGAGGCGTCGCGCGGACGCGACAAGTTCGTCCTTCACGATGGACCGCCCTACGCCAATGGCGATATCCACCTCGGCACCGCGCTGAACAAGATCCTGAAGGACGTCGTCAACCGGGCGCAGCAGATGCTCGGCAAGGACGCGCCCTATGTCCCGGGCTGGGACTGCCACGGGCTGCCGATCGAATGGATTGTCGAGGAGCAATACCGCGCGAAAAACCAGTCCAAGGACAGCGTGCCGATCGACCAGTTCCGCCGGGAGTGCCGCGAATTCGCGGCTCATTGGATCGAAATTCAGAAGCGCGACTTCAAGCGGCTCGGCGTGGTCGGCGACTGGGACGATCCCTACACGACGATGGCTTATTCGGCCGAAGCGCAGATCGTCCGCGAGCTCGGCAAGTTTCTCGTCAATGGCGGCCTCTACAAGGGGGCAAAGCCGGTCCTGTGGTCGGTCGTGGAGCAGACTGCGCTCGCCGAAGCCGAAGTCGAATACCACGACCACCGATCCACGACCGTGTGGGTACGGTTTCCGATCCTGCGGTCCGAGCAGCCGTCGCTTGCGGGCGCGGCGGCTCTCATCTGGACGACGACGCCATGGACATTGCCGGGCAACCGGGCGATCGCCTTCAGCGACGGCTTCGAGTATGTGGTGTTGCGCGTCGATCGGGCGGCGGAAGGGAGCCGCGCACGGCCGGGAGAGACCCTGCTCGTCGCCGCCGCGCTGGTGGAGGAAGTCGTAAAGCCGGCCGGGATTGAGGCGTATTCGGTGGCCGACCGCTTTCCCGGCGCGAGCCTTGCCGGAACGACGGCAGCACACCCGCTGCGCGGCCGGGGCTACGACTTCGATGTCCCGCTCCTGGCTGCCGGCTTCGTCGAAGCCGACCAGGGGACCGGTCTGGTGCACATTGCCCCCGGCCACGGCGCCGACGATTTCGAACTCGGCCAGATGAACGGCCTGGCGGTGCCGGACACCGTCTCTCCCGATGGATTCTATCTCCCGTCGGTGCCGCTCTTCGCCGGGCGCTCGATCTATCGTCCGGACGGCAAGCCGGGCGATGCCAACCCCGCCGTCATCGCCGCAATCGACAAGGCCGGCGGGCTGCTCGCTCGCGGTACTCTCGTTCATTCCTACCCGCATTCCTGGCGATCGAAGGCGCCGCTGATCTTTCGCAACACGCCGCAATGGTTCATCGGCTTCGAGGCGAACGGCCTGCGCCGGAAAGCGTTGGCGGCCATCGCCGAGACCCGCTGGGTCCCGGCACAGGGCCGCAACCGGATCGAGGCCATGGTCGAGAGCCGGCCCGACTGGTGCGTGTCGCGCCAGCGCGCCTGGGGCGTGCCGATCGCGGTATTCACGCATCGCGAGACCGGAGAGCCGCTGCGCGATCCGCTCGTCGTCGAGCGCATTGCCGCCGCGGTCGAGCGAGAAGGGGCGGATGTCTGGTTCAGCGCCGATCCGGCGGAATTCCTCGGTAACGCCTATGACGCCGCCGAGTGGGAGAAGGTCACCGACATCGTCGAGGTGTGGTTCGACTCGGGCTCTACCCACGCGTTTGTGCTCGAGCAGCGCCCGGAGCTGCGATGGCCGGCTGATCTGTATCTGGAAGGCTCGGACCAGCATCGCGGCTGGTTCCAGTCTTCGCTGATCGAGGCCTGCGGGACGCGCGGCCGGGCGCCCTACGACGCCGTGCTGACGCACGGCTTCGTGCTCGACGAAGACGGACGGAAAATGTCGAAATCGCTCGGCAATGTCATTCCGCCGCAGCAGATCATGCAGCAGAGCGGGGCCGACATCCTGCGCCTTTGGGTCGTCGGTTCGGATTACACCGAGGATGTCCGCATCGGCCCGGAGATCCTCAAGCGCCACAGCGACGCTTACCGCCGATTGCGCAATACCCTGCGATACCTGCTGGGGGCGCTCGACGGCTATACCGCCGCCGAGGCGGTCGGTATCGAGGCGATGCCCGAGCTCGACCGCTGGGTGTTGCACCGCCTGGCCGAGCTCGACGATCTCGTCCGGCGTTCGGTCGAGGCATTCGATTTCCACGGCATGTTCGCGGCACTGCACAGCTTCTGTGCGACCGATTTGTCGGCCTTCTATTTCGACATCCGCAAGGACCGGCTCTATTGCGACGCGGCAGACGACATCAGGCGCCGCGCGGTGCGGACCGTGCTCGACCGGTGCTTCGAGTATTTGGTGCGCTGGCTGGCCCCGGTAATTTGCTTTACCGCGGAGGAGGCTTGGCTGGCCCGGCACGGCGACGTACCCGGACGGAGCGTACATCTCGAGCTTTTCCCGGATGTCCCGCCGGGTTGGCGCGATGACGCGCTCGGCGAACGCTGGGCCGTGTTGCGAGATGCGCGCCGGATCGTCACCGGCGCACTGGAACTGGAGCGGGGGGCGAAGCGGCTGGGTTCGAGCCTGCAGGCCGCCGTTGAGCTGTTCGTCCCCGAAAGGCTGGCCGATCAGCTGCGCAATGTCGATCTCGCCGAGCTCTGCATCACCTCGGCGGGAACGGTGCGCGTGGGATCGGCACCCGACGATGCCTTCGCGCTTCCCGATATTGCAGAAGTTGGGGTGCGCGTTTCTCTGGCGCCGGGGGAGCGCTGCGAGCGCTGCTGGAGGATCTTGCCCGAGGTCGGCCGAGTGCCCGGTCACGCCGATCTCTGCCGGCGGTGCGCGGAAGTCGTCGATCGGTCCGGCCTCGAGCTCGCTGCCGCAAACGGGTGATGCTGGCACGCGGGCTCGCCACGGCAACTGTGGTCGCAATACTCGACCAGCTCAGCAAAGCCGCGGTTCTCGCCTTTTTCGCCGGGCGCGGCTTCGGCGACCGCGAGACCGTGACGTCGTTCTTCCATCTCGCCCTGACCTATAATCGCGGCATCAGCTTTGGCTTGTTCAACGGCGGCGCCGGAATGAATGCGCTGGTCTTTTCCTTTGCTGCCGCTGTTATCGTCGCGCTTTTGATCTACTGGCTGAGCCGCGCTTCGGGTCCCTTCCTCGCCGTCGCGATCGGGCTGATCATCGGCGGTGCCGTGGGCAACGTCATCGACCGGCTGCGCCTCGGTGCTGTTGTCGACTTTCTCGATTTTCACCTCGGAGCCGCGCATTGGCCGGCCTTCAACCTCGCCGACAGCGCGATTTGCATCGGCGTCGCGGCAATGTTGCTGGACGGCCTCTTCCTGCGGCGAGAGGCGCACTGAGCCGCATCACGGCAGACGCGGGCCGTCCAACATGTGGAGATTCGGGCATGGCGCAGCGATAACCTCGCCGGATACTCTTGGTGCGACGTCCTGCATGAAGCACTCCATCGACTGGAGGAGCTGGTCAAGGTTGCGGTTGCCGTGGAAATTGATCTGGAAGGCATCGAGGCCCGCTTTATCGCGGTAGCTCAACAGGTCGCCGGCGACTTCGGCTGGCGTGCCGTGCCCGACCGGCCGCTTACCGTCCGGCGATGGCGCATTGCCGGTGATCGTGCTGAACTCGACGCGAAAGCTCATGCGCGTCGGGATCGGCGCGCGCCCGATTTGGTCGCAAGCCCGGCGCAGCGCGGTCTGACGCTCAACCAGCTCGGCGAGGGGCAGCGGGGTCGGCTGCCATAGCGCGGCGAACCGCGCGGCTCGGCGCAGCGCCGCATCGCTGGCGCCGCCGATCCAGATCGGCGGATGCGGCTGCTGCACCGGCTTCGGGTTGACATGCATGTCGGAGAACGAAAAGAACCGTCCAGCGAACGAGACCTCGCCCGGCGCCCAGCAAGCCTGCCAGAGGCGAAGATATTCGGTGGTGCGCGCGCCCCGCTCGTGGAACGGCACACCGAGCGCGGCAAACTCGGCCTCGTTCCAGCCGACGCCGACACCGGCGATCAGCCGGCCGCCCGACATCCGGTCGATCGTCGCCAAGCTCTTCGCGGTCGCGACCGGGTTGCGGTACGGCATAATCAGCACCGAGACGCCGACGCCGATGCGGGTTGTGTGCGCGGCGATAAACGACATCGCGACAAACGGATCGTAGACGTTGGTCCACGGTGCGGCGCGCGAAGAACTATCGACGATGATGTGATCGTTGACGAAGATGGCGTCGAACCCGACCTCCTCCGCCTTTTTCGCGGCTGCGACGATCGCCTCGGGCGACGTCTCGAAACCGAGATAGTCCGAATTGGGGCAGCGGGTCGAGAACCGGAGGGTCATGGTGCCTCGCGAGGGGTGCGGTGCTGAGAACGATATCAGACGAAACCGACCACCGCGTGCGGAACGTAGGGTTCCTCGAGGGCGGCGATCTCCTCGGCGGTCAGCTTCACGGCAACCGATGCGAGCGCGTCATCGAGGTGGTGGAGCTTGGTGGCGCCGACGATCGGTGCGGTAATGACCGGCTTTGCCAGGAGCCAGGCAAGCGCCACCTGGGCGCGCGGGATGCCGCGCGCATTGGCGACCTCGGCCACGCGATCGACAACCTTCTTGTCGGCCTCCTGTGTCTTGGCGAACAGCCGAGTGATCGCCTCGTCGGTCTCGGTGCGGATGCTCGTGTAGCTCCAGTCGCGGCTCAATTTGCCGCGCGCCTGCGGGCTCCAGGGAATGACGCCGATACCCTCGGCTTCGCACAGCGGCAGCATTTCGCGCTCCTCCTCGCGATAGAGCAGGTTGACGAGGTTCTGCATGCTGACAAACCGGGTCCAGCCGTTCTTCTCGGCGATGCCGAGCGCGCGGGCGAACCGCCAAGCGTGCATTGAGGAGGCGCCGATGTAGCGCGCCTTGCCGGCCTTGACCACATCATGCAGCGCTTCGAGCGTCTCCTCGATCGGCGTGTCATGGTCGAAACGGTGGATCTGATAGAGATCGACATAATCCGTGCCGAGCCGACGCAGGCTGCTGTCGATCTCCGCGAAGATCGCCTTGCGTGACAGGCCGGCGCCGTTGGGGCCGGGACGCATCCGGCCATAGACCTTGGTAGCAATGACGACCTCGTCGCGGCGCGCGAAATCCTGGATCGCGCGGCCGAGGATTTCCTCGCTGTTGCCGAGCGAATAGCGGTTCGCGGTGTCGAAGAAATTGATGCCTGCTTCGAGCGCCTTTTTGATGAACGGCCGGCTCTCCTCCTCGGGGAGGCTCCAGGCATGATTGCCGAGATTGCCGCCGCCGTAGCTCATGCAGCCGAGGCAAATTCGCGAGACATCGAGGCCGGTGCGGCCGAGCTTGGTGTATTCCATCGTTTATCCGAGCCAGTTAGAGTGTCATGCGAAGTGCGGCGCGACGTCCGCCGCGAAGAGCTCATGTGTCTCGGGCACCTCCCTCTTCCCCCTGTTTTATCTGGTCGAGATCAGGCGTCGGCAACTCCTTCAATCGCAATCCCGCACCCGCTCACGGGCGCCGATGCGCAGGAGGGTACAAGGCGAACATGGCAATTACATGATTGTCTATTTCGTCAAAACCGCGCCGAGAGCAATGGGCGGCAGGCGAGGCGCGCTGCGTCTCGTGGGCGGCCGGATCGGGCTCGGCGGACAGGATCGGGGCGATGCCTCCATTAGTCGACCGGTCATCACAGTATGCCCTTTGCGCTTGCCGCTTGATTTGCCGGGACGCTCGTCTAGCCTGATTGCCAGGAATATTGCCTACCCATCGTTTGTCGTCGATGAAGCCCGTCTCGTTTAGATATTTTGCGCCCCGCACGGTTGACCAGGCGCTCGAGCTCCTCGCCACGCACGGTGGGGAAGGAAAGATCCTTGCCGGCGGACAAAGTCTCGTGCCGGCGATGAATTTCCGGCTCGCCCGCCCCGCGAGCCTGATCGACATCAATCGCATCGATTCCCTCGATTATGTGCGTGAGGACGGGGGCGAGTTGCGTATTGGCGCGCTTGCCCGGCACGCTCGTTTCGAGGGGCCTGTTGCCGGTGGTGCGCTCGGCGCGTTTCTGCCCCGGGTTGCCCGGCATATCGGGCATCTTCCGATCCGCACTCGCGGCACATTCTGCGGAAGCATTGCTCATGCCGATCCGGCCTCCGAATGGTGCTTGCTGGCGGCGACGCTCGATGCCGGGTTTTTGGTCGTCAGCCGGCGTGGGCGGCGCAATGTCCGGCCGAATGAGTATTTCGTCGGCGCGCTTACGACGATATTGGAACCAGACGAGCTCTTGACCGAGATCCGCCTGCCCTTGCTCGGTGAGGATTGGCGGACGGGCTTTGCCGAGTTCAGCCGGCGGGCGGGCGATTTCGCGCTCGCAATGTGCGCTGCCTTTCTGCGGTTCGAAGACGACCGGATCGTCGAAGCGCGTATCGGGCTCGGCGGCGCCACCGACCGGCCCTCGCGTATTGCCGCAGCCGAAGCGTTACTGACTGGCAGCGAGGGCGCGCCGGACATTTTCCGCGAGGCGGGAAACATCGCGGCCGAGACGATCGACCCGTTGGAGGACATTCACGCGAGCGCCGAATATCGCCGCGACCTGGTGCGGGCGATGGTCGCGCGGGCCTTGGACCAGGCGTCTGCGCGGTGAGATGGGTCGGGCGCCCACTGCCGCGCTACGAGGACCCGGTTCTGCTGCGAGGGCGCGGCCGCTACACCGCCGACCTAGCGCAGAGCGCCCGCATATTGCGGTTCGTGCGCAGCCCGCTCGCCCGCGGCAACATCCTCGCCGTGAGCTCTCCGCCAGACGTGCCAATCATAACCCCGGCTGTTCTCGGCGATGTCAAACCGATCTGTCCGCGCCTCGATCGCCCGGATTATGTCCCGGTTGCGCAGCCGATCCTCGCCGATGAGCGCGTCACCTATGTCGGCGAGCCGATCGCCGCGGTGATCGCCGGCACCGCCGCTGAGGCCGAAGACCTCGCCGAACAGGTCACGATCGAGATCGAAGCTGAGACGCCGGTCGTGACGCTGGATCAAGCGCTCGCGCCCGGCGCGCCGCTGGTCCATGACATCGCACCTCGGAACACACTGATCGACGCTCGCTTCGAAACCCCCGGCATCGCTGCTGCCCTCGCAGCGGCGCACCAGCTGATCGAATTTACGTTCACGTCAGGCCGGCAGTCTGCGGTGCCGTTGGAGGCGCGCACGGCAGTCGCCGCTTTCGATGCGGCAACGGGGCGCGTCACCCTCTCGGCGTCTACGCAAATGCCACACCTGTTGCGCACCGGGATAGCCGACGTCTTGGGGATCGCGGAATCCGAGCTCCGCGTTATCGCGCCGGAGGTCGGCGGCGGGTTCGGCCAGAAAATGGCGCTGATCCCGGAATATGTCGTCGCGGTCTGGGCGGCGCGGCATTTCGCCTGCACTGTAGCCTGGATCGAGGATCGCCTCGAAAATCTAACCGCGTCGTTTCACGCGCGCGACCAGCGTGTTCATTTGCGCGGCGCATTCGATGCGGACGGCAGCTTGCTCGCGATCGACGCCGATATCCAATGCAATGTCGGCGCCTATTCGAATTTCCCGGCCACCTGCGGGGTTGAGCCGTTGATGGCGCTGGCGGACATGCCCGGTCCCTATCGGGTGCCCGAGTACCGCGCCCGGGCCCGCGGCGTCGCCAGCAACACCTGCCCGATGGCGCCCTATCGCGGCGTGTCGCGGCCGGTCATCACCGCGGCGGTGGAGCGGCTGATGGATTGCGCAGCCGCCCGGCTCGGGCTGGATGTGCTTGCAATCCGGCGCCGCAACCTGACCGCCGACTTCCCTCACACTTCGGTGACCGGGGTTGTGCAGGACGCCGGCAGCTATCGCGAAGCAATGGAGGCGGCGGCGCGGGTCGTCGACTTCGCCGAGTTCCGGGCGCGACAGCAAACGGCGCGAGCCGATGGACGCTGGCTCGGTCTCGGGATATCGGTGTTCGCCGAGCGCACCGGCCCCGGCAGTCCCGCCTTCGCGGCGCGGCGCATGGTGATCACCCCCGGCTTCGAGCGGGTCGAACTGGCGATGGACCCGTCGGGCTTTCTCGAAGCCCGGATCGGCAGTTCGCCGCACGGCCAGGGGCTGAAGACGAGTTTGGCGCAGCTGATCGCTGACGAGATCGGCGTCGTCCCCTCGGCGATCCGGGTCGTCGCCGGCGACACCGACCGCAGCCCCTACGGCTGGGGCACTTTCGCCAGCCGCTCGCTGGTGATCGCCGGCGGCGCCTGCAAGCTCGCCGCGGCGACATTGCGCGAGCGCCTGCAAACGGTCGCCAGCCAGATATTGGAGGCGGCCGCCTCTGACATCGAGATTTCCGATGGCCGCGCCTTCGTGCGCGGCACCGATCTCGGCGTCGAGGTATGCCAGCTCGCGCGCACCGCCTATCACCAGAGCCACCGCTTTCCGGCGATCGCCGAAACCGGTTTGTCGGCGGTGGCGACCTACGACCCGTACGGCACCTTCTCGAACGCCTGCCACATTGCGGTTGTCGAGGTCGATGTCGCTACCGGCCAAGTCACGATCGAACGGTTCGTGGTCGTCGAGGATGCCGGGCGTCTGATCAATCCCATGATTGTCGACGGGCAGGTCCATGGCGGCGTCGCCCAGGGCATCGCCAACGCGCTCTACGAACAGGTGGTTTACGACGACGGCGGCAACATACTGACCGGCTCGCTTGCCGACTACCTCGTGCCGACGATGGCGGAAATCCCAGAGATCGAAATCCATCATTTGGAAACCCTGACCGAGGCGAGCATCACCGGCGCCAAGGGCGTCGGCGAGGGCGGCACGATCGGCGCGCCGGCGGCGGTGCTGAACGCGGTTTCCGATGCGCTGGCGCCGTTTGGCGTCGGCATCTTCGAAATGCCAATCACGCCGCAGCGGATCTTGCAGTTGCTGCGCAAAGCGGGATGCACAGCAAGCTCCTCCGTCGCCCCGCTTGCGGGGAGAGGGTCGGGGTGAGGGGCTTTGTGACGCGGTCTGAACGGCGCTGACTAGGCGCGGTGCCGTCGTTCCCCTCACCCGGAATTCGCGCGCTGGCGCGCGGGTTCCGACCTCTCCGCGGAAGCGGGCCGAGGTGATTGGGCGTGCGGTCAAAACCCTTCACACTTTCCTGCGCGAGGGCGACATTTTACGATCGGGACATGAGCGATAAATACGACATTACCTTCACGGTGAACGGCGATAAGCGCACGATCCGCGTCGAGCCGCGGCGCAGCTTGGCCGACGCGCTGCGTGAGGATTGCGGCCTCACCGGCACGCATCTCGGCTGCGAGCATGGCGTCTGCGGCGCCTGCACCGTGCTGATCGACGACCAGCCGGTGCGCTCCTGCCTGATGTTCGCGGTCCAAGCCGAGGGCACCAGGGTGCGCACTGTCGAGGGCCTCGCCATTGGCGACAAGCTGCATCCGCTGCAGCAGGCGTTCTGGGACCATCACGGCTTGCAGTGCGGCTTCTGCACGCCGGGATTTCTGATGCTGGCCGTCGGCATCCTGGAGCGCCGTCCTGACATCGCCGAACCCGAGCTGCGCGAGGCGTTGTCGTCGAATTTGTGCCGCTGTACCGGCTATCAGAACATCCTGAAATCGGTGCTGGCCGCAGCCGCTGAAATGCGCAAATGAGCCTGATCGGCCGATCGGTTAAGCGGCTCGAAGATCGCCCGCTGCTGACCGGCAGTGGCCGTTTTGCGGCCGACATCACCGTACCGGGCATGCTTTACATGCGGATCGTGCGCTCGCCGGTCGCGTTCGGCCGTCTAGCCGGTCTTCGGATCGCGGAGGCGCTGGCGCATCCCGGCGCGGTCGCCGTGTGGACGGCGGAAGACGTCGCCGATATCCCCCCGATCGGCTTTCGCATGACGCTGGTGCCGGGGTTGGAGCCTTATCGCCAGCCCATCCTGGCGGACGGACATGTGCGCTTTGTCGGCGAGCCGGTGGCCGCGGTCTTCGCCGCCGACCCCTACACGGCCGAAGACATCGCCGACCTCGTCGCGCCGGAGATCGAGCCGTTGGCGCCGTGCCTCCATCCGGCCGCGCCGCCGCGCGAATACGCGCCGGGACGCAGTACCGAGGCCACCGTGATCGCCAAAGCCTATGGCGATCTCGACGCTGCCTTTGCCGGAGCGCATGCGGTGGTAGTGCTGGAATTGACCATCGGCCGGCACAGCGGCGTGCCGCTCGAAACCCGCGGCGCGATCGCCGTGCCGGAAGCAGACAGCGGCATCCTTCGGCTATACGGCGCCGCCAAGGTGCCGCATTACAACCGCCAGGCGCTCGCGGCGATGCTCGGGCTGCCGCTCGACCGGATTCACCTGCACGAAGGGCATGTCGGGGGCGGCTTCGGCATTCGCGGCGAGCTTTATCCCGAGGACGTTCTGACCTGCGCAGCGGTCATGCGGCTCGGGCGCCCGGTCAAGTGGATCGAGGACCGTTACGAGCATCTCGTGGCGGCGAACCAGTCGCGAGGCTCGGTTCATCGGGTGCGCGCGGCGGTCGATGAGCACGGCTTGATTGTGGGTCTCGACGACGAGTTCTGGTTCGACCAGGGAGCCTACCTCCGGACCCACGGCGTCGTCGTCGCCGACCTCACCTGCGCGATGCTGCCTGGCCCCTACGTGATTCCCGCCTACCGCTCGGTCGGCCATGTGCGGCTTACGAACAAGACGCCGTGCGGCACGTACCGCGCGCCCGGACGTTTCGAGGCGAGCTTCGTACGCGAGCGGCTGGTGGATGCAATCGCCGACCGGCTCGGGCTCGATCCGATCGTGGTGCGGCGTCGAAATTTCATTGCGAAGACGGCGATGCCGTTCCGCCGCGAATTCTCTGCCCTCGGCACCGAGATCGTCTATGACACCGGCGACTATGCGGGCCTTCTCGGCAAGTTCCTGAACCGGGTGGGATGGGAGACACTGCGCGCCGATGTCGCCCGGCGCCGGCAAGCCGGCGAGATGATCGGCCTGGGGCTCGGGTTTTTTGTCGAGAAAAGCGGGCTTGGCCCGTTCGACGATGTGCGCATCACGCTCGGCGGCGACGGTGCGATCGAGGTGATCACCGGCGCCGCCTCGGTCGGTCAGGGGGTCGAGACGGTCATGGCGCAAATCTGCGCCGACGGGCTCGGCACCGGTCTCGACCACATTCGGGTCATCCATGGTCAGACCGATCGCATTGCCCGCGGCATGGGCGCATTCGCCTCGCGCGTCACGGTGATGACCGGCGCGGCGGTGACGATCGCCGCCGCAAAGCTGCGCGACCGATTGTTGGCGGAGGCCGGGCGCTTGTTGCAGACCGCGCCCGATCGTCTCGCCGTCATTGGTGATCGGGTCGTGGTTTGCGACGCGCCCAGCGGACCGTCGCTCGACTTAGCCGCGATCGCGCGCAGCGCCGGCGGCGAACTCACCGCCGACGCCACGTTCACCGCTGAACACATGACCTACCCTTACGGCGTGCACCTTGCCCAGGTGCGCATCGAGCGCGACTCTTGTGCGATCACGGTCGAGCGCTTCTTCGTCGGCTACGATGTCGGCCGTGCGGTTAACCCGATGCTGGTCGAGGGGCAGATCGCCGGCGGGGCTGCGCAAGGCATCGGCGCCTCTCTGCTCGAGGAGTTCGTGCACGACGCCTCCGGCCAGCCGCAGTCGGTTACCCTGGCCGATTACCTGATGCCGACCATCAGCGAGATCCCGACGATCGAGGTGGCCCTCTTCGAGGATGCCCCGACGCCGCTCAACCCGCTCGGCGTCAAAGGCGCAGGCGAGGCCGGCATCGCCGCGGCGGGTGCCGCGATCGCCGCCGCAGTCGATGATGCGCTCGGCCGGCCGGGCGCGGTCCGCCAGCTGCCGATCACCCCAAACCGCCTGCACGCGCTGCTCGCCGAACTTCCGGCGGAGCAACACTGAGGGCCGTCGACTTACCGGTCGCGGAAGCGATCCATCAGCGGCTTTTGTTGGCCGCCGTCGATCTCGATCATCGTGCCGTTGACGAAATGCGCCAAATCAGAGGCAAGATAAGTGACAAGGCTGGCGACTTCTTCGCATTCGGCAATGCGCCCCAGCGGAATGCTGCGCGGGGCAAGCGTATCCGCTTCCTCGCGCGGGATCTTCATGTCGCGGGCCATCGCATCGACCAGGCCAGCCCAGCGCTCGGTGCGGACCGGCCCGGGATTGACCGCCACAAAGCTGATATCGTCCTTACCGTACTGCGCAGCCAGCGCAAGCGTCAGGTTCTGCCCGGCGGCATTGGCCGCCCCTGGCGCGATCTCCCAGTAAGACGGTTTGACCCCGTCATTGCCAATCAGGTTGACGACGCGGCCGCGCCCCTGCTTCTGCATGATCGGCAATACGTGCTTCAGGCAGCGCACATAACCCATGAATTTGAGCTGCAACGATTGGGCCCAATGCTCTTCGGTCAGGAACCCGAGAACTCCGCCGGGTGACGACCCGGCGTTGTTGACCAGAATATCGACGCGCCCGAGCGCGGTGTGAGCCTTCTTGACAAAGGCCGCGGCATCGTCCGGCTTGGTCAGATCAGCCGGTATCGCGACAATCTTCCGATTTGTCTCGCGCGCGATCTGGGACGCTGCTGCCTCCAGAGGCTCCTTGCGACGTGCGCAGATTGCGACGTCGACACCCTCCCGAGCCAACGCAAAGGCTATCGCCTTGCCGATACCGGCGCTTGCTCCGGTGACAAGCGCCGTTTTCCCGTTCATCTGGAGGTCCATCAGGATTCCCCTATGTCAAACACAGTGACGAAGCAAGTCCTTTCGAACCTGCACGGAACATCGGCAGGACCGCGAAGGTTCGTCTATTTGCCGGACGTGTCGTCCACTAGTCAGGGATGGCGTATATCGCTGGAAAGCCCCGCGGGATCGAAATGCCGAGAACATTATTGTTCCGAGGGCGAGCGGATCGGGTGATCG
>VAZT01000405.1:0-1837 GCA_005884825.1 Alphaproteobacteria bacterium | reverse complement strand
CGCAGGTCTCGGCAGCCTGGCGGGAAGGCTCCAGGAGCAGTGGGCCATCGCCGTGAACGTTTCGGTCGAGCCGCGCGGCGCCGAGCTCCCTGCGGGACTCGGGTTCGATCTGCATCAGCTCGTTCGCGAAAGCGCCGCCAATGCAGTGCGCCACGGGAAGGCATCTGCCCTCTCGATCATCGCATGCGTGAACAACGGGCAGCTGCGGCTGGACATCGAGGACGACGGCTGCGGCTTTCCTTTCGAGGGAGGCTGCAGCGCAGAGGATTGCAAAAAATCGGGCGTCCGCCCGCAATCGCTCGCATCGCGAGTCAGGAGGCTTTCGGGAACGCTGTCGGTCGGCTCGGGCCCGCATGGCGCGCGGATAGCGATTGCAATACCGCTCGGTGCCCAGCCGGCACGGAGCGCCGCATGAGGTTGCTGATCGCCGACGACCATCCGATCGTGCTCGAAGGCCTCGAAGCGCTGTTGCGCAGCGCCGGTCATACAATCGTTCACCGGTGCTCGAACGGGGAGCAGGTCCTGCAAGCACTCGCGACGAACCGGCCGGAGATACTCGTATTGGATGTCCAAATGCCTGGCCGCACCGGGATTGAGATCCTTCGCCAAGTAAAGGCGGAAGCGCATCCGATCCGGGTTGTGCTGCTGAGTTCCAGCATCAACAACGCACAAGCCCTTGAAGCCGTCCGTCTCGGTGCTGATGGTTTGATGCTGAAGGAGGCCATGGCCCAGGATCTTCTCGATTGCCTCGAGGCGGTCGGCGCGGGGGGACAGTGGATCGACCCGGCGGCAGCGCGTCTGGCGTTGAGCGCGGTGGTCAATTTGGCCGCCTCCCCGCCAAACGAAACCTCGTCCTTGACCCCGCGGGAGACAGAAATCGTGCGGGCAATCTCGCGTGGCCAATCGAACAAAGAGGTGGCACGAGAACTCCAAATTTCCGAGGGCACGGTAAAGATGCACCTACACCGGATTTACGAAAAACTGAATGTGAGGAATAGGACAGAGCTGTCGGCAATCGCGCGCGACCAGGGGCTAATCTGACCTGGTATAACCTTTGTCAGCACGCGCGAAAGGGAGTGACGGCGGCGGCGATTATGATTCCAGTCGGCGCTCGAATTTGGCCGTGTCGATGACGGCACGGGAATGCGACCCGGCCCCGATCTCCTTTTCTCCCTCCGCCGCGCGTACCCGGAATTCGACCCGGCGCCCGTCGACTTTGGTGACCTCGGCCTCGCCGGTGACCACGCGTCCGACCGGTGTCGCTGCGAGGTGGCGGACGTTGACTTCGGTGCCTACCGCGCTTTCGCCGGGGTCTAGATAGGCCTTGATCGCATTGAGCGCGGCATTTTCCATGACCATGATCATCACCGGCGTGGCAAAGACGGCGGGCAGCATCGCGTCCTTGAACCGGTTCGCGAGATGCTCGGGCTGGACCAGCAGCGAAAATGAGCCTCTGGCCCCAAGCGGTATATGCTTCATCGTATGCGCTCCGACAGCTCAGTCGATCGGTCAGTGCAGCAAAATGTGTCACGCGTTCAACCTGAGCAAGAATCCCTATGTCCGACTGTTCACCCGATAGAACGGCTGGTCGAGCATGGTCTCGTGCCAGGTGCTATACCATGACTGAACATAGGGTTTGATCTTCCGGAGCAAATCGGCTCGGGCCTTCTGCTCAGGCGTGAGGCCCTTGGCGCAGAATGCGCGCACCTCGCGATAAAGCCCCTCCACATCGATCGTGCGCGGCCGATGATCCTCGATAATAATGTTACCCCCGACGACGACGGTGGCCACGTCCGCGCCCATTGCGCGTTCCACAAAAGCATCGGCGATGTCGAAT
>VAZT01000271.1 GCA_005884825.1 Alphaproteobacteria bacterium | reverse complement strand
GGCCTGGTTACATTCCTACTCTGCCGCTGCGCGCATCGGCTCCGCTTCGTCGAGCGCGGCCAGCAGTCGCGGCGGCGACATCGGCAGGTCGCGCAGGCGAATGCCGGTGGCGTCGGCAATCGCGTTCGCGACTGCCGCCATCGGCGGCACTATCGGCACCTCGCCGACGCCTCGCGCGCCAAACGGATGCCGCGGGTTTGGCAGCTCGATCATGACCGTGTCGATCATCGGCATGTCCGAAGCGACCGGCACGCGATAGTCGAGAAAGCCCGGGTTCTCGAGGCGTCCATCCTTGTCGTAGATGTATTCCTCGCTGAGCGCCCAGCCAACCCCTTGCGCCACACCGCCCTGCA
Source organism: Alphaproteobacteria bacterium (assembly GCA_005884825.1). Classification (GTDB taxonomy): domain Bacteria; phylum Pseudomonadota; class Alphaproteobacteria; order ATCC43930; family CGMCC-115725; genus AP-15. Next base: position 3,840 of record VAZT01000271.1, on the reverse strand, counting down.
TCTGTCCCTCGACATAAGAGGGATGGATCGCGCGGCCGACATCCTGGATCGCGGTGTAGCGCAGGATCTTGACGTGGCCGGTCTCCTTGTCGACCTCGACATCGCAGATATGGGTCGTAAAGCCCGGCGCCTGGCCTTGCGCGTTGATCTGCACCTCGGCGCTGATCGGGCCTCCGGTGCGTGCCGCCTTGGCTGCGATGGCGGCCAGATCGAGCGGCTCGAAGCTGCCGGCATTGGCGCCGGCCGGAAATGCCTTTCCGTCCTTCCACTCGACCGCTTCGGGGCTGATATCCCAGATGATTGCTGCGCGCTTCTTCAGCTCCTCGACGACCTTTTGAGTCGCTTGCGTTACCGCCATGCCGCCGGCAAAGGTGACGCGGCTCCCTCCGGTCGAGGCGCTGAAGCCGATCGCCGTCGTGTCGCCGACGACCGGACGGACCCGTTCGAACGGAATGCCGAGCACCTCGGCCACCATCATCGCCATCGAGGCGCGCGAGCCGCCGATGTCGGGATGGCCTCCGGTGACCGTCACCGTGCCGTCCTCGTTGACGTGGCAGGCGGCACTCGATTCACCGCCGGCGTTGTGCCAGTAGCCCGAGGCAATGCCGCGCCCTTGGTTGGGCCCGAGCGGCACGCTGAACTGCGGATGCGCCTTGGCGGCCTCGACAGTCTTCATGTAACCGATGTTGTTCCAGGTCGGGCCGTGCGCCGCCTTGGTACCGTCTTTGGCGCCGTTGATCTCGCGCATCTTGAGCGGGTCGATGCCGAGCTCGCGCGCCAGCTCGTCGATGCAGCTTTCGACCCCAAACGACCCGATCGGCGCGCCGGGGGCCCGGTAGGCGGCCACCTTGGGGCGATTGCTGACGACATCGTAGCCGATCGCCTCGGCGTTGGGCAGGTCGTAGACCGCAAGTCCGCAGATGCAGCCTTGCTGGACCGGCGAGCCCGGAAACGCCCCCGACTGGTATTTGAGCACGGCCTTGGCAGCGGTGATCCGGCCGTCCTTTTTGGCGCCCATCTTGACTTCGACGACGGCCCCCGAGGTCGGCCCGGTCGCCCGGAACACCTCTTCGCGGCTCATCACTATCTTGACGGGCCGACCTGACTTCTTCGACAGCACGTAGGCGATCGGTTCGAGATAGATGATCGTCTTGCCGCCAAAGCCGCCGCCGATCTCGGCGGGGATCGCACGGATGCTCGCGTTGTCCTCAGCGCCGGCGATCCGCGAGGTATAGGCGCGGACCATGAACTGGCCCTGGCTCGAGCTCCAGATCGTCGTTTGCCCGTCCTGCGCGACCGAGACGACGCAAGCGTGCGGCTCGATATAGGCCTGGTGCACGGGTTTTGTCGTGTAGCGCCGCTCAATGACGATTTCGGCTTCGGCGAACCCGGCCTCGACATCACCCTTCGCAAAGCGAACCATTTTTGAGACGTTCGACGGCTTGCTCGGCTTAGGCTCGACCCCCGCGGTAAAGATATCGTCGTGTAACAGCGGTGCATCGGGCGCCATTGCCGCTTCGACATCCATCACGTGCGGCAATACCTCGTATTCAACCTCGATCAGGTCGAGCGCCTGCTCGGCGATCGCCGGCGAGGTGGCGGCGACTGCAGCCACCGCATGACCTTCGTAGAGCGCCTTGCCTTTCGCCATGCAGTTGCGCGACAGGTCCCAGAGATTGTGCGGCATAGCGCCGATGGTGCGCTTATCCGGCGGGATGTCGGGGAAATCGGCGCGGGTCGTGACGGCCTTGACGCCGGGCAAGGCCATCGCCTTGTCGGTATTGATCGAGACGATCCGCGCATGGGCATAGGGGCTACGCTTGATCTTGCCCCACAGCATGCCCGGCATGGTCATGTCGGCCCCGAAATTGGCGCGGCCGGTTACCTTGTCGACACCGTCCGGGCGGATCGGACGGGTGCCGACGACTTTCAGGGTGTCCTTGTCGAGGTAACTCATCGCGCCGCCCCCGCTCGCATTTCCGCGGCGGCGTCGAGCACGGCACGGATGATCTTGTCATAGCCGGTGCAGCGGCAGAGGTTGCCGGCGAGCCAGTAGCGCGTCTCTTCTTCGGTCGGGTTCAAGTTCTCGTCGAGCAGCGCCTTGGCCGCGACGATGAACCCCGGCGTGCAGAACCCGCACTGCAATGCCGCATGCTCGAGGAATTTCTGCTGTACCGGATGCAGCTTTTCGCCCTCGGCGATGCCTTCGATGGTCGTAATGTTGCGGCCTTCGGCCTCGGCCCCGAGCATCAGGCACGAGCAGACGATGTTGCCGTCGGCAATAACCGTGCAGGCGCCGCAGTCGCCCGAGCTGCAGCCTTCCTTGCTGCCGGTCAGGTTCAATTCGTCACGCAATACATCGAGCAATGTCTGCTGCGGCTCGCACAGATATTCGACAGGCTCGCCGTTGATGATCGTGGATACGTGTTGCTTGGCCATTCAGTGGACTCCCGCGACGCGCCCGGCGGCGCGCTCAAATGCAATGGCGGCCGCCCGTCTTGCGAGGACGCCGGCGACCTTGGTTCGGTATTCGATCGTGCCGCGCTTGTCGTTGATCGGTTTGCAGGCTCGCTGCGCGGCAGTGTCGAGCCGGGAAAGCGTATCGTCGTCGAGCCGGTGGCCCTTCAGTGCCTCGGCGGCCTCGTCGACGATGACCTGAGTGGGCGCCACGGCGCCGAGCACGACGCGCGCGTCGGTGCAGAGGCCGGCGGCGTCCAGAGTAACATTGACCCCGCAGCCGACCACCGCGATATCCATCTCGGTACGCGGGATGAAGCGGAGATAGGCGTCGGATTGCCGCGGCTTGGGCTTTGGCACGCGAAACTCGACGATGAACTCGCCCTTTTTGAGGGAAGTCTGCCCGGGCCCGGTGACGATCGCCTCGACCGGCGCCTCGCGCTTGCCGTCCGGGCCGGCAATGACGGCGACCGCGCGTGCGCAGATCATCGCCGGAACACTGTCCGCAGCCGGCGAGGCGTTGCACAGATTGCCGACGAGCGAGGCGCGCCCCTGGATCTGCTGCGAGCCGATCAGGTCGACGCCCTCGACGATCCCCGGCCAGGCGCGGGAAAAGGCTTCGTGCTCGCTCAGCATGACCCCCGGAGTGGCGCCGCCGATCACAAAGCTGTCGCCGGTGTCGCGAATGCCGATCAGATCCGGGATTCTCTTGATGTCGACGATTACCTCGGGGCGCATCCGGCCCGACCGCATCTGCACCAACAGATCGGTCCCGCCGGCCAACGGCTTCGCCAAGCCGGGGGCGCGGGCGAGGGCATTGATCGCCTCGTCGACCGTCGTCGGTGCGGTGAAACTCAAACTGGGCATTCTCGGCTCCTGACAATCACAGGGCCACACCGCTCAACTGGCAGGCTGTCACGATGCGACCCGTTCGGAATGACGCTCACGCTTACACTACCATGCCATCCGGCGTGAAGCGCTATGTTGATCCCGATTAACTGTTACCTGTTTCTCGATGACAGCGAGATCGAGGAAAGCTTTGTCCGCGCATCCGGTCCCGGCGGCCAGAATGTCAACAAGGTGTCGAGCGCGGTGCAGCTCCGCTTCGACCTGTCGGGCTCGCGCTCGCTCCCGGAAGATGTGCGCGAGAGACTGCAGCGGCTGGCTGGGCATCGGCTGACGCGCGAGGGCGTCATCGTCATCATTGCCCAGCGCTACCGTAGCCAAGAACGCAACCGCCAGGACGCGCTCGACCGGCTGGTCGCGCTGGTCCGCCGCGCCGCTGAGGCGCCCACGCCGCGCCGGCCAACCAAACCCAGCCGCGCCGCCAAGGAGCGGCGCCTGCAAGCTAAAGCCCGACGCGCGACCACCAAAGAACGGCGC
>VAZT01000270.1 GCA_005884825.1 Alphaproteobacteria bacterium | reverse complement strand
GAAGATTGGCGGGCGCGCGGTGCGCAATACTTCATCGACGCTTGCGCCGCGCGCGAGGCGGGCGGTCAGTACATGCAGCCGGTGCAGGTGGCGCAGCAATGCGCGGATTATCGAAACCGGTGATTCCCCCTGTTGGAAGACCCGGCCGAGCACGCGTTCGACCCGCGCGGGATCGCCGTCGGCTGCGGCCATGACTGCATCGTCCAACTCGAGCGCCGCAGTGTCGCTGACCGAGAGCCGGGCATCCTCGAGCTCGACCCTGCCGCCCTCGCCGGCATAGAGCGCGAGCTTTTCGAGCTCCGAGCGCGTCAGCAGACGATCGCCGCCGAGGTGCTCGACAAGGAATTGGCCCGCGTCGCGGCTCGCGCTCACCCGGTGCGCCGCCAGAGTCTCGCGGATCACCGCCGCCAGCTCGCGCGGCCTATCGGGATAGCAGCCGATCGCGACGGCCGACCGGGCCGCTTCAAAGGCTCGGCGGAGCGCCGAGCGGGACGGCAGCTCGCCCGCTTCGACGACGACCAATGCGTCGCCTGGCGTACTCTCCAGAAAGCCCGAAAACAGCTTCGCGAGCGCGTCGCCGGCGCCGAGCACGCGCACCACCCGCCGCCCGCCGGCAAGGCTTAGCTGGGCGGCCTCGTCGGCGAGCCGCGCAGGATCGGCGGCGAGCCCAGCCGCCGTCAGATCGGCGACGCGGAACGGATCTTTGAGGTCGGGACAGACCGAGCGCGCCACTAGCTCGGCGCGCTCGCGCACCAAGCCCTCGTCCGGGCCGTACAGCAGCACGGCGCGTATTTCGGGGTCGGGCCGCTGCAGGAAGGCGGCAATCCGCGCCGGGGCGAGCCTCACGACCGCTCAGCTCGGCGCTGGAGGCTGCTCGGCCAGCCGGCGTTCCATGAACAGGGCGAGCCGGGTCACGATCTCCTGGTTGAGTTCGGCGACGCTGCGAACAGCGGCATCGTCTTCCCCGACCACGGTCGAATATTGGTTTGGATTGAGATTGAAGGAATTTGCAACGTGCACCGTGTTGACCAGCAAGGTCCTACCGCTCTTATTGTCGATCAGGTAGTAGGTCGCGTAAACATCGAGCTTTCCGAGCGACGCGAGACCCTGCGACTCGATCCCAAGATTGCTCAGAGCCGTGACGAGCGTGGTGCGCAGCCGATAGCGCTCTGGGGTGGGCTCGCCGGCGGGATTGAGCGAATTGCGCAAGGCGATCTGGAGCCGCTGGCCGATGCGTTCGAGGATCGGCTCGACATGGATGGCGCGCAACTCCTCGCTCGCAGGGCCGCCTGCGGCCTCGCTGTAGAGCGGCGTCCAACCACACCCGAGGAGTGCCAGCGACGGCCCGAGCGCGAGGGTGAGCAGCACGCGGCGCCTCAAGACGCCCCTCACCCTAACCCTCCAGAGCTTCTCCCTCGCTCCGCTCGCGCGGAGAGGGTCGGGGTGAGGGGCATTTACGCAACGATATTGACGACGCGGTTCGGTACCACGATGACTTTGCGCGGCGGCTGCCCTTCGAGCCAGCGGAGCACGTGCGGCAAGGCCAGCGCGGCCTCCTCGACGGCAAGATTGTCCAGATCCCGCGGGATTTCGAGCGTGCCGCGCAGCTTGCCGTTGACCTGGATGGCGATCGTCACCTGCTCGTCGCGCGTCAGCTGCGGATCGGCGACCGGCCAGGGCTGATCGGCGAGCAGGCCTTCGCCGCCGAGCATCTGCCACATCTCCTCGGCGAGATGGGGCATCATCGGTCCGAGCAGCCGGGTGAGGGTCTCCAGACCCTCGCGAAGCACCTCGGCTGCGCCAGGCTCGGACGATGGAAGCTCTTCGAGGGTGTTGGTCAGCTCGCGGATCCGCGCTACGGCGCGATTGAACCGGAATTTGTCCAGATCGTCGGTTACCGCAGCGATCGTCTTGTGCGTCGCCCGGCGGGTGCCTTCGACGGCCGGCGGCAACGCGGCGGGTATCGGGGTCCCGGGCGCCGCCAGCGCGACGGGAGGTTCGCTGACCATCCGCCACAGCCGATTGACATAGCGCCAGATCCCTTCGATCCCGGTCTCGGTCCATTCGAGATCGCGCTCGGGCGGGCTGTCGGACAACAAATACAGGCGCGCCGTATCGGCGCCGTACATATCAACGATCACGTCGAGACCGACGACGTTCTTTTTGGACTTGCTCATCTTTTCGTGCCGACCCGCGGTGACCGGCCGGCCGGCTAGGTCGACGAGGCGACCGCCTTCACCGGTCACAACCTCTTCGGGAAATAGCCACTCTCCATTCTCGCTTTGGTAGGTCTCGTGGTAGACCATGCCTTGCGTGAACAGCCCGGCAAACGGCTCGTCGAGATTGAGATAGCCGCACTGCTTCAAGGCACGGGTAAAGAACCGCGAGTAGAGCAGATGCAGAACCGCGTGCTCGATGCCGCCGATGTACTGATCGACCGGCATCCAGTAGTCGACCGCTTCGCGCTCGAACGCGACCGGGGCGCGTGCCGAGCAGAAGCGCAGGAAATACCAGGATGAATCGAAGAATGTATCCAAGGTGTCGGTTTCGCGCTGCGCGGGTCCGCCGCAGACCGGACACGGGACGTGTTTCCAGGTCGGATGATGATCGAGCGGATTGCCCGGAACGTCGAAACTGACATCCGCCGGCAATATGACGGGCAGATCCTTCTCGGGCACTGGGACGATCCCGCAGGCGCTGCAATAGATCACCGGGATCGGGCAGCCCCAATAGCGCTGGCGCGAAACGCCCCAGTCGCGCAGCCGGTAAACCGTCGTCCGTTCGCCAAGCCCGAGCTTTTCGAGCCGCTCGCCCGCGGCCCGCTTCGCTTCCGCGACCGACAGGCCGTCGAGGAAAGCGGAATTGATCAACATCCCGTCGTCGACATAGGCAATGTCGCCGATCGTGAAGGTCGCGGGATCCTCGCCCGGCGGCAGCACGACGGGAATTACGGGCAGCCGATATTTCCGGGCAAATTCGAGGTCGCGCTGATCATGCGCCGGGCAGCCAAAGATGGCGCCCGTGCCGTACTCCATCAGCACGAAATTGGCGACATAGACGAGAACATGTCGGCTCTCATCGAAGGGATGCACCGCCTCTAAACCGGTCGGGTAGCCGCGCTTTTCGGCGGTCTCGATCACCGCTTCGCTGGTGCCCATGCGATTGCACTCGGCGATAAAGGCGGATACCCCGGGGTCCTTTTCGGCAAGGCGCAGCGACAGTGGGTGGTTCGGCGAGAGCGCCAGGAACGAAGCGCCAAAGAGCGTGTCCTGCCGCGTCGTGAAGACCTCGATGCGCTCGTCCGTCCCGGCGACCGCGAAACAGACGCGCGCCCCTTCCGAGCGGCCGATCCAGTTCTCCTGCATCAGCCGCACACGCTCCGGCCAGCGCTCGAGCTGCCCGATCGCGTCGAGCAGCTCCTCTGTAAAGGCGGTGATGCGCAAGGCCCATTGCGCCAAGAGCCTCTTTTCGACGGTCGCCCCGGATCGCCAGCCGCGCCCGTCGATCACCTGCTCGTTGGCGAGTACCGTGTTTTCGACCGGATCCCAATTGACCCAGGATTCCGTGCGAAAGGCGAGGCCGGCCGCGAGGAAGTCCAGGAAAATTTTCTGCTGGTGGCGGTAAAAATCCGGATGGCAGGTCGCAATCTCGCGCGACCAGTCGTAACCGAACCCCATGCGTTCGAGCTGGGCCCGCATCGTCTTGATATTCTCGTGGGTCCAGATCGCCGGATGAATGTTTTCAGCCATCGCCGCATTCTCGGCGGGCAAGCCGAACGCGTCCCATCCCATCGGATGCAGCACGTTGAACCCTTGCGCCCGCCGGTAGCGGGCGACCAGGTCTCCGATCGTGTAATTACGCACGTGACCGACATGGAGCTTGCCGGACGGGTAGGGATACATCTCCAAGACATAGTATTTCGGGCGCCCTGGCTCCGCGGCGACCTCAAAGAGCCGCTGCTCGCGCCAGATGCGCTGCCATTTTGCTTCGCTTTCGCGGAAATTGTATCGCGACATGATCGGGGATCTGGCCATGCTCGATCCGGCCTGCAAGCCGGTTACCCCTGCTTGCGCCGCCGGTGTTCTCAACTCGGCGCCGCCGCCCAGGCGCGCTTCAACTGCCGCGCCCGACTGAGGATCGCGTTTTCGAGATCGGTCTCGACCTGCCGCGCGATCGTGGTCTCGGCCCACTGTCCATCGCCCGAACGCTGCTGGCGATCGACGGTTACGGTCAGCGAATCGGAATGCAACGCGCGCGACAGGATGAAGACATTGACCCGGTATCGGACATTCGGGTTGCCCGGCGGCGAGTACCAATCGGTGACGATGGAGCCGGTCAGCGGATCTTCCGAGGCGTATTTGACGAAATCGAGCGTGTCGTGCGCCGCCTGCCACAGGATCGGGCTCACCGTCCGGCCGGTCTGCGGCCCCGGGTCCTTGACGGATTCTTTCTTGGCCAGACCGAGCACCGTCCAGATCGTCGCCTCGGTGTCGATGTCCTCGGGCTC